>JAFAWZ010000023.1 GCA_019241495.1 Acidimicrobiales bacterium
CACGCCGCCAACCAATGGACTGCTGCAACCAAGCATCCCCTAAGACTCGAGTAGACCATCCCCAGAGATGCCGCTTGCAAGCGGCACGTCCTTAATCCAACCGAACCACTTCGACTGGCACCCCGGCTGCTGCCGCGGCCCGGTCCAGCATCGCCGAGGACGCCACGACAGCCACGGATGCGTCGAGCACGATCGCGGTGGCCACCGCTTCAGCGGTCAGGATGTTCAGCTGCCCGGGCAAGGCGGCCATGACAGGAACCAGACGGCGGAGATTGAGGATGCCGATGCTGTCCGGAAGGCTCGCCATCGCTGCGACGACCAGGCGTCGGTCTTCTTCTGCCATTCCGGCAAAAGGGCCCGACAGCGAGCCGCCGATTGGGTGGGCGATCGCTCTAGCGAGCCTCCAGTACCAGTACCCGGTCGTATGCAACTCTCGCCGCTCGACAGCTTGCAGGTACGGCTCTACGGCCGGCGTTGCGGACTCGACCACCACATCGAGCAGAAGGCGGTCGTCGACGACGATCAAGAGTTTTGGTCAGCCCTCGACTTCGTCGGGGTCCTCAGCGATGCAAGCCTGAGCGGCCTCCTCGTAGGCTCCCGAGGAGGCATAGTCCACAAGGGCGGCCCGTGCAGCTTCCGGAAGGTCCCAATGGGTCGGACCGGTCAATGTGAGCTCGCCCGCCGCCTCCGCTTCGGCGCGTACTCGCGCTCCGAGGGAACGAAGGTCGTCGACGGAGATGGACATAGACTCAGAGTACCGGTGCATCGGCCTCGGAACCGATTGCCGCGGCCATATGTACGGCCATAATTTCCGGCCTGCTTGAGCCGATTCGGGCCGATTCACCCGACAGCGGTCGAGAGAACTCCCAGGTCAGGCCTACGGCAACCCATCCAAACGACGACCTGAGAGGGTCTTGAAAAGCTTTGGGATGCAAGTCCCCGGGGGTTCGAATCCCTCTCCCTCCGCCAGAACCTCTTCAGATCCTGAGCCTGGCGAACCTCTTGACACCTGATATTTTGGCACCTAAATTCTTGCCGGTCGACGCGAGTGCCGAACTCGAAGCTGGAAGGAGGAAACGACCCCCGCTGATGGTGCTTCAGAGCCTAAGGGCGCCCACACCCTCCGGTCGGATGGAACCCTACGTCAAGCGTGTCGCGGTCGTCGTGGTGCTGGGATCGATCATGTCCATCCTCGACACGACCATCGTCAACGTGGCGCTGGCCAGCCTGTCCCGGCAGCTTCACACGTCCCTGAACACGGTGCAGTGGGTCGTTTCGGCGTACCTGCTGGCCTTGGCCGCGGTCATACCGCTTTCGGGTTGGTCCGTCAGGCGCTGGGGCGCTTACCGGATCTACATGAGCGCGCTGATCCTGTTCACTCTCGGGTCGGCGTTGTGTGCGTTGGCCACCTCGGCGACGGAGCTGATCGCGTTCCGTGCCATCCAGGGGCTGGGCGGTGGCCTTCTTTCCCCAACCGGCATGACGTTGTTGGTCCAGGCGGCTGGACCACGTGACCTTCCTCGCGTGATGAGCGCCATCGGCGTCCCGGTGGTGACCGCACCGGTATTCGGCCCCACCATAGGAGGGCTCCTCCTCCAGAGCGTGGGCTGGCAGGCGATCTTCTTGATCAACGTTCCGATCGGGCTCGTCACGGCCTTCGTGGCGTTGCGGATGCTGCCCCGCGACACCCCCGAACCGGGCGACCGCAAGCGGTTGGATTGGCCCGGCCTGATCCTGGCCGCGTTCGGGACGGTCGGTATCACCTATGGTTTCTCTCAGAGCGCCACAGCCGGAAAGTTCACCTCGCCGTCAGTCCTCGCACCGATGGCGGCGGGGGCCGGCCTGGTCGTCGTCTTCGTTCTGCGGTCGCGCCGGGTCAAAGACGCCCTGCTCGATCTGCGGCTGTATGCCCTACGCACGTACAGCTCTGCGACGGTAGTGATGTTCTGCCTGGGCGGCGCCCTGTTCGGATCCATGATCCTCCTGCCCATGTACTTCCAGACAGCCCGGGGACAAGACGCCATCCACACCGGCCTGTTACTCATCCCCCAAGGCATCGGCGCGGCGCTCGGGATGAACCGCTCTGCCCGGGCAACCGTACGGCTCGGCGCTGGCCTGACCTCGGTGGCCGGCCTACTCCTGGTCATCCTGGTCACTCTTCCGTTCCTCTGGGTCGGCTCGGACACCTCCTTCGTGTTGATCGGTGGTTTGATGGCGGCACGGGGGGTGGGAGTCGGCCTCGCCATGATGCCGGCGATGTCGACGGCCTTCGCGACATTGGACCCAGATCAGGTGCGCGATGCCAGCCCCCAGATAAACGTGATCCAGCGCATCGGCGGATCATTCGGCACTGCCATAGTCGCCGTCGTGCTCCAGAGCAAGCTGCTCCATGCCGCTACCCGGGCCGGCAGTCGACACCCGTCGCCCCACGCCGTCGCCGCATCGTTCGCCCAGACCTACCAGTGGATTCTGCTGATGTACCTCCTGGCCCTCATACCGGCCACCGTGCTGTGGCGAGTCGAGCGCCGACTCACCAACGAGGGCCGCGAGCTGCACAGTGACGAAGCAGCCGTCGTCGAGGCTCTCGCATGACCGCCACGACGAACCAGCCGGTGGCCCGGACGGCCGCCCGTGACGAGCTGCGGACGTTGATAGGAGAGCTTTTCGGCGCGGAACGGCGCTTGCGCGGTCGCGAGCAGCAGCAGCCCGGCTCCCTGACTCAATCGCAGATGCGAGCCCTGCTGGTGCTGGACGAGGCGGAGGAGGTTACCGCCGGAGACCTGGCCAAGAGCGCAGACCTGAACCCGGCCAGCGTGACGGCCATGCTGGACCAGCTCGAGGGGAACGGGATCGTGGAACGCAAGCGCGACTCGAACGACCGTCGGGTATGTCTCGTATCGCTGACCGAGAAGGGTCGGACCGTGGTGGAACAAAAGCGGGCTCACTGGCAACAGCTGTGGGAGGCGCATTTCGGCCACCTGCCCGACAGAGATCTCGAGGCCGGCGTTCGAATCGTTCGGGCTTTGATCCAGCTCCTCGAGAGCGTCTGAGCCAGGGATTCGCCGCAGAGCCACCCGGGCGGCCCGAGACAGGAGAACAAGCAACACCAACGGCAAACTGGCGCGGCTGACCAAGGCTGTTGGCAGCAGAGACCTGACCGGCCCATGATTGGAGTACTCCAACCAGTTGGCCGCCGGCAGAGGCCCGGTGGCTATCCTCTCCGTCCGCTGAAGTAGGTCGACTTCCGACCCCCGACGAGATCCTGGGCGGGATCGACGCACGCCGCTCCTGGCGCCAGTTGACAACGACCGCCGCAAAGACTTTACTGACTCAAAGTATTTCGACGGCGGACACGCCCGAATTGTGAAGTTGCAGGGAGGGAACGGCCGGAACCGGCCGGGGGACATCTACATACGGACGAGGGGAGTCTGACTGTGATTGGACGACGTCTAGCGGTGCTGGCATCGAGCGCCGTATTGGCCACGGTGGGCGCCGCGGCCTGCAGCAGCAGCAAGGCCAGCACATCTGGCGCCGGCAAACCGGCGACGGGCACCCCGATCAAGGTGGAGACGCTGGCCGTCCCCGCCGCTATGAAGAGCGAAGCGAGCCAGCAGGACGGCCTGAAGGTCGCGATAAGGGTGATCAACGCCAGCGGCGGCATCAACGGCCGACCCATCGAAGTGACCTACTGCCCGAACCTCAACGACGTCAATACGACGCAGGCCTGCGCCCGCGACGCTGTTTCGAATTCCCAGGTCGTGGCCTGGCTGGGCGGCAGCGGCCTCGGCGCATCGGTCGATCCCATCTTCGACGCGGCCGGGCTGGCCTCTATCGGAGGTTCCGTCTACTCACCGGTCGACGCCACCTCCAAGACCTCGTTCACGATATCCGGTGGTATCTTCAACACGATCATCTCGGCCAAAGCGGCTGTCGAGCAGCTGGGCGCCAAAAGGATCGGCGTGCCCTTCATCGACATGCCGGCCGGCGCGGCGCTCGCCCCGTTCATCGACTCGGTCGTGAAACCTTTGGGCGCCCAGTCCGTGGGTGCCATCCCCATCTCACAAACAGCCGCCGATCTCACACCCTTCATAGCCAAGGAGATCTCGGCCAATCCCGACGTCGTGGTCGACGGTCTGCTCATCGACCAGTTCAGCCAGTTCATCCGCGGCATGAGCCAGCAAGGCAGCAACATACCGTTCCTGGTCTCGACCGGCGTGTACGACGCCCAGCAGATCTCGTCGCAGCTCGCTGGCGCGAACCAGCACATCTACCTTGTCGACGAATTCGATCACCAGGCACCCGGTTACGCGCAGTTCCTGGCCGACATGAAGAAATACGATCCGACCGCCCCCACCAACGACAGCACCCTGGAGAGCTGGATGTCGGTCGAGCTGTTCGCCTACGCCGCGCAACACGCCAGCTCCATCACCCGGGACGGCATCCTGGCCGAGATGAACAGCCTGAACAACTACACGATCAACGGCTTGGTTCCCGGGCTCGACTACACGGCCCGCCAAACCGGCATGGGAGGAACGCTACCCCGCCTGTTCAACGATTCGGTCTGGCTCGAGAAGTATGAGAACGGCAAAGCGGTCCCGGTCGGCAACTACCAGCAGATCAAGCTCTTCGGCTGAGGGCCCGCGACCGCGATTCTCTGCGGACACTTCCTCTATCTGAGGGCAGAAGACCAGACGCACCCCCGGCCACCCCAGCCACTTCTGGGCCGGGCAGAATGGCGGCATGGACAGGCTTTCAGGAACAGGCGTCTGGGCCCGCCAGCTGCGCTACGGCGACGCCGGCGAGATCGCCGAGATGGCGGGGCAACTCGAGGAGCTCGGATACACGGCCCTGTGGGTCCCCGACACCGGGGGCGACGTGCTCGGATCGGTCGAGCTGCTCATGTCGAGCACTACACGCGTCGTAGTGGCCACGGGGATCCTGAACCTTTGGATGCACGCCCCGGAAGAGACCGCCGATGGGCACGCCCGCTTGACCTCGAGATATGGGGACCGCTTCTTGGTCGGGATCGGGGTGAGCCACGCCCGCCTCATCGACTCCAAAGAACCGGGCCGCTACCGCCGGCCTCTAGCCGCCATGGCCGGGTTCTTGGACGGTTTGGACGGCGCGCCCCGGCCTCTCGATCAGTCCGACCGGGTGCTAGCCGCGTTGGGGCCGAAGATGCTGGAGCTGGCCCGCACCCGGGCAGCCGGTGCCCACCCTTACAACGTCACACCCGACCACACCGCGCTGGCCCGTAGGGCGCTGGGCCAGGAGGCGATGGTCCTCCCAGAGCAGGCGGTCGCGCTCACCACCGATCGGGTCGAGGGTCGCCGCCTCGGCCGATTGCACATGCAGCGATACCTCTCCCTGCCCAACTACACGAACAACCTGCGCCGGCTCGGTTTCAACGACGACGATTTCGCGGATGGGGGCAGCGATCGCCTCATCGATGCCCTCGTCGCGTGGGGCGACGTGGAAGACATCGCGACCCGCGTTAATGAGCACCGGGAAGCGGGCGCCGACCATGTGTGCATCCACGTGATCACCGAGGAGGGCATGCCGGCTGAACAGTGGCGGGAGCTGGCGCCCGCGCTGACCTGAGCCGGAGCAGTTTACGGAGGAGGTTCGCCGGCCGGGATGAGCCAGGCCGGAGCAAGCGCCGTCTCGCCTGTTCGTTTCCAGCACGGCCGAGGCCAGGCGGCGCAATCGCGCCGTCTGCCCCCGCCCTACGGGCATGAGGCCCGGTTCAGCCGATGCTGAACGGCGGGTAGGGGTCGGCGAGCAGCTGGTACCAAGCGTTGACCCGAACCCACCAGAAGAGTACGTCCACCACGAACTTGCGCAGCCCGACCGGCCATCGCCCGGTTATCAGTACGGCGAAGAACGCGATGAACATGACGACGTCCAACGCGATCCCGAGGATGAATCCCTCCAACGCCAACGGAATGACCAATATCACCCGGAAGAACACCGCCAACCTGGAGAACTTCACGGGTGGATCGATCTGCAGCCAGGCCGGGTCGCCTCCGGGGTCGGGGTAACCGTTCGGAATGGAGAAGGCCGGGTACGGCTCCCTGAGGAACAACGCGTAGCTGGCGACCCTCCATTGGTAGCGGTGGATCGCCGCGATGAAGGTACCGATCCCGGGCGGCATCTGAGCGGTGAACAACACCACGAACCACGCCACCAGCGCCAACAGGTTGGCGACGATCTGCAAGACGTAGAGAACCACAACGTGGGGTATGGCCAGGATCGGGTTCCCGATCACTCGCCAGCGCGCCACCTTCGACGGTGCCTCCAATGCAGCCTTGACGGGATAGGCCGGATTCGACCAGGCTGATTCACTCATTGCTCGGCTGCCCTCCCTCTCGAGCCGAATCAAATCTTGTCACAAGCTAGTCGAGGTCGCTAGCAGCCGTGTCGCCATCAGCAGTGTCGCCGGCCTCCCTGTCCTGGCGGCGAAGCCACGATGTGACCTGATCGGAGAGCTTGGCTATGCCGCCGATCGTGCGATCGATCATGGCTGTGAACCGCTGCCTGTAATGAAGGACCGCGGCGTCGAACTCGGCAGAAGGGGGTGGCTCCTCGCCCCGGCGGACGTAGCTGCCCGAACGGATGCGGTCGTATGCCCCCGTCTCGACCCAGCTCACCAGCTCCCGGACCCGTCGCACTGCGGCCGGGTGCGTACGACCCAACTCATAGAGGAAACGGGCCCGGCGGGCGAACAGATCCTCCTCTTCGGTGTACTCGGTGGCCTGCCGGACGAACGCATCGACGTTCATCCCCTCGAGGGCGCCTCCGGCCATCCTCATCAGAACCTGGCACACCACCATGGGGTCCTCGATCTCCAGTGCAGCCGCCCGGTCGCAAGTGAGCTCAGCCGCCCGGGACCATTCGAGCAGAGCCAGGTACAAGCCCCGAACCGGTAGTCCCGCCAAGGGAATTTCCGAAACCACACCTCGGGCCAGCTGGGCCAGGATGGCCAGGGCGGTCGAATATGTCACATGGTCGGACAGGACATGGCCGAGCTCGTGGGCCAGCACGGCTTCGACTTCTTCGTCTCGGTAGTCCATGACGAGCGACGAGGACACGACGACGATCGGAGAGCGCATGCCAAACGTCAGGGCGTTCGTGACCGGGAACTGAGTCACGAACAACGGAGGCCGGGCTACACCGAGGTTTGATGCGGCCCGCTCGTGAAGGGCCCAGACCTCGGGAAAGTTGATCGGTCCCCAGCCGAACCGCGTCGCCCAGGAGCAGCTGGCGAAAACGGGTCTCGACCCCAAGCCGACCAAAGCGCTTGACCATCCGGTCGAAAAACGGGATGGCGTGCAGCGCGGAGGTAGCGGCCCGATCCGCCGGGTGCTCGTAGCTCCGAGGGCTCATGTCCCGGTACGCCACCGAGTGCACCGTACCAGCACTCGCCAACCACAGCACTCGCCAACCACAGCACTCGCCAACCACAGTGTACGGTTGCAGCGGAGGTCAGCCCATGTTGATCAGCACGATGAACGACATCCCGGGTCACGAGATCACCGAGGTGCTCGGAGAGGTATTCGGCCTGACCGTGCGGTCTCGAAACCTCGGATCCCAGATCGGCGCCGGTCTCAAGTCGCTCGTGGGTGGCGAGCTGAAGGGGATGACCAAGAACCTCGCCGCCAGCCGCCAGGAGGTGATCGATCGCATGGTCGAAGAAGCCCAGGCGAGGGGGGCCGACGCCGTGATCGCGTTCCGCTTCGACACCTCCGAGATGGGCGGCAACTGGACCGAGATCTGCGCCTACGGCACAGCCGTGAGGACCGCCCCGCGCCGCTAGAAGCGAGAAGGGAGGCAACATGCCGGCTTCGAGCTACACCGTCGCCGAAGGGCAGGCACAGGACAGCTGCGAGCACATCGCCCAGGTCGCGACGGTCGAACCGTCCACCCCAGGGCAGTGCGAGGACTGCATCCGTGAAGGCAGCCGGTGGGTCCATCTCAGGCTCTGCCTGTCGTGCGGCCACATGGGCTGCTGTGACAACTCTCCACGCCGCCACGCCACTGCCCACTGGCACGCCAGCCGGCACCCGGTCATCCGCTCGGCCGAACCGGGGGAGGAATGGGCGTGGTGCTATCCCGACGAGCTGATGCTGGTTCCAATCGAGGTGTAGCCGGGTCCGGTCGCCAAGTAGGGTCTGGGCATGCCGGGAGACCCACTCGGCCGGTCCTGGCTGTTCGCGGCGATAGAGCCGGCCGAGCGCAGATGGCTGCACGAGCGCAGCTCCATTCGTCATTTCCGCAAGGGACAGCTCCTGTTCGTCGAGGGCGACCCGGCGGAGTGGATCCTCGTGGTCACCGCCGGCCGGTTGAAGGTGTCGACCTTCTCGCCCCGCGGTGACGAGCTGATCCTCGACACAGTTGAGGTGGGCCAGACCGTAGGAGAGCTGGGCGTCTTGGCCCGGGCGCCCCGCTCTGCGTCGGTGGAGGCCCTGACCGATGGGCAAGGACTGTCCGTTCCGGCCTCAGCGATCAACGACCTTCTCGAGCGGCGGCCCGAGGTCGCCCGTTCCCTCCTTCTCGCCGTGGCCCGCCACGTCTACCGGGCCACGGGGACGGCTTCCGACCTGGCCTTCCTCGACCTGCCCCGGCGGGTGGCCAAGTACCTGCTCGAGCGCTGGACCACGGCCGAGGAGGCCTCGGCCATCGACGTCGGCTTGTCGCAACGGGAGCTGGCCGCCCGGCTCGGGGCCAGCCGCCAGCGGGTCAACGCCGCGCTCGCCGAGTTCCAGCGCCGGGGGTGGATAACCCTGGAAGGCCAGAAACTGAGCGTGCGGGACCCACGCGCCCTGGAAAAGCTGCTGCAAACCTGAGATTGTCACCAAGGAGACAGCCGGTCTGTCGTAAGCGTGACTGACAGCTGGTGGCCGTCGGAGGCACAGTTCCTCTGTGACCACATTCGCTGTACTCGGCTCGTTGAGGGTTGCTTCGGACGCTGGGCAGGAGCTCCGCTTCGGCCGCACCAAGCGCCGCCTCCTGTTGCGGCTGTTGGCAGAGGAAGGTCGCCCATTGCCCGTGGCTTCGATCGGCGAGGCAGTGTGGGATGACGATCAGCGGCGCAACCGCCACAACCTGCAAAGCCACGTCCACCAGCTGCGGGCCATGCTGGGTGGGGAGCGCATCGAAACCGTGGGACGTTCCTATCGCCTGAACGTTTCCGATTACGAGCTCGACTCCCGCCTGTTCGAACGACGGGTGGAGACCGCGGTGCGAGTATGGGCCAGCCACCAACCCGCTCTGGCCGGCCATCTGCTGCACAGCGCTCTCGGCCTGTGGCGCGGACCGGCGTGGTCCGAAGTGGCCGACCTTTACTGGGCTCATTCCCAAGCGGCCCGCCTTAACCAGCTGCGCCTCGAGGCCGAAGGGCTGCTCCTCGAGGCTCGGCTGGCGGCGGGCGACTCCGTCCCAGCGCCGGCGTGGCCCCACCCGGCCGGGGCAGCCGCGCTTTTCCAGTCCTCGAGGGGGCAGCCTGAAGGGGCGCCTGGCCACGTCGAGGCGGTCGGTAGCGATCCTGCTGCCGACCGCCGGCCGGCGTTCGGAAAAATTCCAGCCGTCTCGGCTATGGCCTGATCATCACGGTCCTAGCCGGGTGGCTCAAGCCGGGGGGCCGTGCTCAACTTGAACTGGGCACCGGTCGGATCGGCCGCCACCGCCAGCACGCCATGAGGCGTCTGGTCAGGACCCTGGAGCACGGATCCTCCCAGAGCCGTCACCTCGGCGGCCGCCGCCTCACCTGGCCATTTCCTGGCTCCTTTGCTCGCTCCTTCTTCAGCTCATCAGATGGCGGTCGAGCGGGGAACTCATCGCGTCACCGCGGCGTCGAGTATCGGTCCCAGCTCAGCGTTGAGAGCCTCCAGCGGAGCGAGATCCCGCTGGACCCGAGCCAGGATGATGGCCCCCTCCAGGCAGCTTATGACCACCACGGCCAGCGGCTCCGCCCGGGCCGGGTCCACCCCGAGGGCGGCCAGCCCGACGCCGAGCGGCTCCTGCCAGGACGCGAAGGCCTGGCAGATGACCTCGCGCAAACCGTCGCTCGTCGCCGAAACGTCGGCTGCCGCAGCCACCAAGGGGCATCCGACGGCGAACTGCTCGGTCGTCAGGTCTCGGCACCAGTCTTCGACGATGGCGGACAAGAGGCGGCTCGGCGGTCCTGACTCGAGCCGAGCGACGTGGCGCCGCACCCGCCGGGCCGCGACGCCCCCCATCCAGGCAAGGGCCTCGCCGACCAGCTCCTCTTTGCCCGCTGGGAAGTAGTGCTGCAGCGAGCCGCGCGGCGCATCTGCCTCGGCGACGATCTCGCGCATTCCCGTCCCGGCCACGCCCTTTCGCCTGATCAGCTGAGCGGCAGCCCTCACCATTCGCTCTCGAGCCGAGATTTCCCCTTGACTATGACGGCCGTCATGATCCACAATGCTCAATGTTATGACACTCGTCATAGAAGATCAACTCGGGAGCGGCCGGGTATATGGCGTGCGGATCTCGGGGGCCGGGCCGGCCGACATCCCGCCCGTGCTGGAGATGTTGGCCCGGTGCTCCCCGGAGAGCAGGCTGCGGCGCTTCCATGGCCCGAGCGACGGGGTCGCCTACACCCAGGCCCAGCTGGCCCGGAAAGAAGACATCGTGCGACTCGCCTGGGGCGGGGATCGCTGCGTCGGGATGGGTGTCGTTGGCCTGGACCGGGCCGGGGTGCCTCACCTGGGCGCTCTCGTGGAAGACGCCGTGCAACACCGCGGCGTGGGGCGCCGGCTGGTGAGATCGCTGGTCGCCGAGGCCAGGAGGCGGGGCTTGAGCTCCATTCACGCCGATGTGATGGGCGACAACGCCGGCCTGGTCGGGGCCTTGGCCCGCCTCGGCGAGGCGAGCGTTCGTATGGGCTCGGGCCTCGTCTCGGTCGATATCAAGATCGATGCTTAGAATCGCCACGAGGATTTGTAGGCAGGAGGTCTGGAAATGGCCGTCCAGTTGGATCACACGATCGTCGCCAGCCGGGACAAGCACGCTTCGGCCGCGTTTCTCGCTCGCATCCTCGGTCTGGGCCCGCCCGAGGAGGCCGGCCACTTCGTGACCGTCGAGGTGGCCAACGGGGTGTCGCTCGACTTCGACGACGCCCGGTCCATCGCGCCCCAGCACTACGCCTTCCTTGTAGGAAACGACGAGTTCGACCCCA
>JAFAWZ010000067.1 GCA_019241495.1 Acidimicrobiales bacterium
CCGACACCGGTTCCAGCAGCTTGGCCAGGATCCTCGCCTCCCGGCGGATCTCCTCCTCGAGCGCCTCGTCGGCGCCGAGGTAGGCGAGGAGGCTGCGGGTCACCCGCCCGACCGCCAGCCACTCCTCTTCGTCGAGGGGACCGAAACGGTCCACCAGGAACACCACCGCCGACGCCTCGGCCACATCGCCATCGGCCTGCATGTCGGTCGGATCGCGACTCAGCCGGGCCGCCGCGTCGGCGAGCAACCGAACCGTCCCCGCCACGCCCGGATCCACCGAAGCCGAGCCCGAGCCCGAGCCCGGGCCGGACGGCAGCAGACCGGAGCCGTCCAAATCGTCGAGGGCGTACTCGTCATCGACGAGCGAGTCTTCATCGGGAACCGACGCCGCCACCATGGCGACCAGGTCGTCCACCCGAGACTCGTCGTCGGCCCCGACGACCAGCTCGTCCTCCTCGAAGCGATGCAAGATGGCCAGGTCGTTCAGCTTCTCGATCAACCGGCCCCTATCGCGGTCCTCCCACTCCTCCAGGCGGTACCCGACCTCGTCGTCCTCCGACCCGGCCGGGAGCTCCGGCAGGGCGGAGGCCACGAGCTGGTCCCGGCAGGCGTGGCACCGCCCCCGCGAACGCATCTCGTATCCGCAGTTACGGCAGTACCAGACCCGGGTCACGGCTACATGATGGCCGATATGGAGGAGGGCTCAGCTCCGGGCCTTCTTGGGCAGGATCGGGGCGTCCCGGCCAGTGCCACTACCCGACCCACCCCCACTACTCGACCTACCCTCACTACCCGACCGAGAGCGGATCTCGTGATACTCCTCCTCGACGTTCACCGACCACACGTCATGGTCGGCGCCGAGGAGATTCTCTACGGTGAGCATGGCCGTGTACATCGAGTGGTCCTGGTTGTTGTAGCGGTGCATGCCGTTGCGCCCGACCGGGAAAACATTCGACGCGTTCTCCGCCAGCCACGCCCGGATGGTGTCGACGTTCTTGGCGTAGTCGGCGTCGTAGTAGGGATATGCCTTGGGCATCCGCACCACGTAGCCCGTCTCGACCTGGGACGGGTCCAGCAGGCCGAGCCGGCCCAGCTCGCTCGCCCCCTCCGCCACCAGATCCTCGTCGCGGGCGCTCCAGGACTCGTCGCCTTCCTCGACGGTGTACTCGAGGCCGAGCACGTTGCGCCCCTCCTTCACCATGAACGGCGACCACGACCCGAAGTTTTGGATCCGCATGGTCTTCACGGTGGTGTCGTGGATGTAGATCCAGTTGTCGTCCCAAGGCACCGCCGACTGGGGCACCACGAGGGCCACGGTGAGGAAGTCGCGGTAGTAGAGATCGTCTGCCGCCCGGCGCACGTCATCGGGTACGGGAGGGTCGAAGGCCCGTACCAGCGAGGCCATGGGCATGGATGAGATGACCGCCGAGGAGACGTACTCGGTCTCCGCCCCCTCGTGGTTGGCCACCACGGACACGGCCCGGCCGCCGGCGTGGCGGATACGGGTCACCGCGGTGTTCATCATGACCTTGGTGCCTGCCTCCTCGACCCGCTCGCGGCAGCGCTCCCACATCATCCCCGGACCGAGGCGGGGGTATTGGAACTCCTCGATCAAAGAGGTGATGTCCTTCTGATTGCGCCTGGGCATCAGCGCATTGACGACCGCCGACGCCAACGACAGGTTCTTGACCCGTTGCGCGGCCCAATCGGCAGGCATCTCCGAAGCCGGATGGCCCCACACTTTTTCCGTGTAGGTCTTGAAGAAGTGGCGATAGAGGCGCTGGCCGAAGCGGGCCACCAGCCAGCCCTCGTACATGTCCTGGCGCGCCGGGGGCCGGACCCTGGCCCACAGGTAGGAGGCGAGGCACCGGACGGCCTCCACCACTCCGAGGTTCCCGAGGGCGTTGGACGCCTTCAACGGATAGTCGTAGAACTTGCCCTGGTAGTAGATCCGGCTCTTCCGGGGCCGCAGCATGAAGTCCTCGTCTGGCAGCACCTCGTGCCAGAACTCCTCGACCGGTGGGACCTTGGTGAAGAAGCGGTGCCCGCCGATGTCGAAGCGCCACCCGTCGCGCTCGACCGTGCGGCTGATCCCGCCGACCACGTCGTCGGATTCGAGGACCGTGGCTCGCCGGCCGAGCTTGCCCAACTCGTAGGCGGCCGTCAGCCCGGCCGGTCCGGCGCCGATGATGACGACATCGGTCGCCAGGTCCGGTTGTTGCTCAGTCACGTGTTGTCGCTATCTCCTTCGGGATGGCCCCGGGGGTGGTGGCAGGATGCCTCTGCGCCACGGGTCGGTCCAGTCACCCCGCGTATCGAGTGAGGTTCTCGTACTCGTAGAACTTCGTTACCTCGGCGTGAACCAGCTGCACGCCCTGGTTGTTCGGGAAGTCCAGCCAGCCTTCCAGAGATTGGCAGTCATCGCCCAAGCCGGGATAGCCGTTGCGCCAGACCAGCCACAGGGTTCGCCCGCCTGGTAGCTGGGCCAGCGCCTGCTGGGCGAATTCGGGCACTTGGGTGTGGCCGATGACCTTCTTGTAGTCGACCCAGTTGACCCGCCCCGGTCCTGTGGCGCGGGGGAAGGTGATCTCCGTGACGCCGGGCACCTTGAGCAGGCGGTCGACGGCCGGGCCGAGCTGATCGGGGCAATACACGACCATGTCGCCGGGCTGGGCCTGGGCGTTCAGGATGGCGGCGACCTGGACGGCCTGGGTCCGGTCCTGGGCGTTCTCGCTCTGGCCGGTCAGCAGGCCGGCCAGGCACAGCACGGCGATGCAGGCGACCCGGAACTGCCGGCCCGGCACGACCGCCATGCCGGTGGCGGTGACCAGCAGGAACAACGGCAGCACCACCGCGGTGTAGCGCGCCACGAAGGCGGCGTCGGCCACGATGCCGAGGGCGACGGCCAGCACCAGCGTGCCGACCGCGATCCCCACGAGGGGCCCCATACCCGGACGGGGCCGCAGCTCGATCACGACCGCCGGGCCGGCCGGCACCTGCCTGGTCCGCCCGTCGGGGCTCTCGATGGTCACGATCGTCCCGGGGGCGGCGGTGCGCCCGAAGGTGCCCACGATGAAGAGGAGGAACGTGGCGAACATCAACAACGCCCCCCACGGCCCGCCGCCCGAGTAGTCGGCGAAGACGTGGAGAAGGTCGCCGGGGCTGGCCGATGAGGTCCACGGTGTGCCGGTGTGAAGGCTCTGGTAGGCGAACAACGGGAACCACGGCACCCACAGCAGCGAGCCCGCCACCATGGCCCGCAGCACGGGACGACCCCGCGCGGTGCGGTGGACGCGCCACACCAGCCAGCCTCCGGCCGCGATGATCAGGTACAGCCCCCAGTAGTGGGTGTACAAGAGGGCGGCGGTCGTCAGCCCGACTGCCACCAGGCGACCCCGGGTCGGGTTCTCGAACGCCCGGGCCACGGCCAGGTACCCGAGCAGCGACAACAGGATCATCAGCGAGTACATGCGGGTCGTGGTCGCGTAGTTGATGGCGAAAGGAGAGGTCAGGGCCAGGAAAAAGGTGACCCACGCGACCGTTCGCCCTCCCAGACGGCGACCCGCTATCCAAAACACCGGGAGGGATCCCACCGAGATCACCCCCGACAACGCCCGGACCGCGAAGTCGCCCCGGCCGAAGACCTGCATCCAGAAGTGCAGCAACACGTAGTAGAGGGGTGGGGCCCCGTCGTGGCTCAGCGCCCCGGGGATGTGCCGGAGGGGCAACCGGGCGATGTTGACGCTGATCGTCTCGTCGAGCCACAGGGCGCTGGGCGCCCAGAAGCGCAGGCCGATTCCCGCCGCGACGGCAAGCGATCCGGCTGCGACCAGGGCCGGATGGGGGCGGCGTCTCTCGCCGAAAAGGGTGTCGAGGAGGCCCGCCGAGAGGAAGCGGGGCCTGCCTACCGTGGCTTGCACCGGACGACATCGTATCCAGCGGATGGTCCTCGGATCACATCAGGGTCTGAGGCCCGGGAAGGGCTACATTCTGAGCGTGGAAGAACAGTTCGGACCGAGAGCGCAGGCACCGGACCGGAATCTGGCCATGGAGCTGGTACGGGTGACGGAGGCGGCGGCGATGGCCGCGGCCCGTTGGATGGGCCGAGGCGACAAAGAAGGGGCCGACGGGGCCGCCGTAGACGCCATGCGGATCGTGCTGGGCGGGGTTCCAATGGACGGTGTGGTGGTCATCGGCGAGGGGGAGAAGGACGAAGCTCCCATGCTCTACAACGGGGAGCGCATCGGCGACGGCACCCCGCCCCAAGCCGACGTCGCTGTCGACCCCATCGACGGCACCACTCCGACCGCGCTGGGTCGCGGCGGGGCCTTGTCCGTGATCGCGGTGAGCGAGCGGGGCACCATGTTCAACCCGGGTCCGTGTGTATACATGGAGAAGCTGGCGGTCGGCCCTGAAGCGGCCGGCAAGGTGAGCCTGGAACAGTCACCGACCGAGAACCTGCGCGCCGTGGCCGAAGCCAAGGGCGAGTCGGTGCGCGACGTGACCGCGGTGATCCTCGACCGGCCCCGCCACGCCGAGCTGATCGAGGAGGTGCGCGCCGCGGGGGCGAGGATCCGCCTCATCACCGACGGCGACGTGGCCGGGGCCATCTCCACCGCTTGGGCCGAGTCGGGCGCGGACATCCTCTTCGGCATCGGCGGCACGCCCGAAGGCGTGATCGCGGCGGCCGCCCTCAAGTGCATGGGGGGCGACCTCCAGGGCCGGCTGTGGCCCCGCGACGACGCGGAGCGCCAGGCGGCCATCGGGCTCGGATACGACTTCGAGCGGGTGTTGGGCCTCGACGACCTGGTCCAGGGGGACAACTGCTTCTTCGCCGCGACCGGCATCACCGACGGCGAGCTGGTGCGCGGGGTCCGCTACGACGCCCGGGGCGCCATCACCGAGTCCCTGGTCATGCGGTCCAAGTCGGGCACCGTCCGGCGCATCGACGCCCAGCACCGGCTCAAGAAGCTGGCGCAGTACGCGTCGGTGGCATTCAGCTGATCGCCCAGCGGCTGCGGGCCTGGTAGAAGCCGCACGGGCCGTCGGCCTGTAACACAGGGAACTCCCAGCCGGCCTGGCGGGCCAGAGCCTCGACCCGGGCCAGCAGATGAGAGCCGATCCCCTGGCGCCGGCATTCCGGCTTCACCCGCACCTCGACGTGAGCGCCGCTCCGGTCGACCCAGGCCCGGGCCCACCCCACCACGGCGCCTTCCCGGCGGGCGGTCACAACGATCGGCGCGAGAAGAGAAAGATCCTCGGCAGGCCCCAGCGGGTCGACTTCGGGGCCGACTTCGGGGTCCGGCATTTCGGGGTCAGGCAGCTGCCCCGAGGTCAGCTCGAGCGCCAAACCCCCCGTACCGACTCGGGCCGGGGGCCCGAGGTCGGCATCGGCCAGAGCCTGCCAGAGCCGCCCGGATCTCTCTTCGAGCAGGACGACCCGCTCGATCGTGGCGACCGCGGCGTAACCGGCCAGGGCGCCGAGCGCGCCGGCCACCCGTTCCTCCGCAATGCCGTCAGCCAGGGTGACATGCGGCACCCAGGGCCACGAGAGCTTTCGTTCCAGAGGAGGCCGGAAGACGTCGTCTCGCAGCCGCCCGAGCGCCTCGAGGTCGCCGCCGACCGACAGGTACA
>JAFAWZ010000278.1 GCA_019241495.1 Acidimicrobiales bacterium
CCTCCGGGAGGGCTCGCCGAGCGACGGCGTCACCCAGATCCTGGAGATCAGTGGGGAGAACTGCCGGGGGGTGTTCATCCCGCCCGGGGTGGCCCACGGTTTCGCCTCGCTCAGCGACCTGACCATCACCTACCTCGTCGACAGCTACTACAACCCCGAAGATGAGCTGGGGGTGGCGTGGGACGACCCGGCGATCGGGGCGGACTGGGGTGTGAAGGACCCCATCCTGTCGGCCCGGGACCAAAAAAACCCGCTCCGCTCCGAGATCCCCGCCGGCCGGCGACCCTACGCCGGGTTGCGTCGCTAAGCCCCCGCGCCATCGACCAGAATATGGCGATGACCAAGAAGGCCTTGATAACGGGGATCACCGGCCAGGACGGCTCTTACCTGGCTGAGCTGCTGTTGAGCAAAGGCTACGAGGTCATCGGCCTCCACCGGCGCAGCAGCACCGTGACCTTCGACCGCATCTCCCACCTCACCGACCGGCTGACGCTCATCGCCGCCGACCTGCTCGACGAAGCGTCGATGATCAGGGTCCTGCGTGACCACCGCCCTGACGAGGTGTACAACCTGGCCGCCCAGTCGTTCGTCCAGACCTCGTTCGCCCAGCCCACCCTCACCGGCGAGGTGACCGCGCTGGGTGTCACCCGGCTGCTCGACGCCATATTGCTGGTCGATCCGTCGATCCGGTTCTACCAGGCCAGCTCCAGCGAGATGTTCGGCAAGGTCCTGGAGGTGCCCCAGAGCGAGCAGACCCCGTTCTATCCCCGCAGCCCGTACGGGGTGGCCAAGGTCTACGGGCACTGGATCACCGTCAACTACCGGGAGAGCTACGGCATGCACGCCAGCTCGGGGATCCTATTCAACCACGAGAGCCCCAGGCGGGGCCTCGAGTTCGTCACTCGCAAGGTGTCGTTCAGCGCGGCGGCGATAAAGCTCGGCCTCCAGGACAAGGTGTCGCTCGGCAACCTCGACGCCCAGCGGGACTGGGGTTACGCGGGCGACTACGTACAAGCCATGTGGCTCATGCTCCAACAGGACGAGCCGGGCGACTACGTGGTGGCCACCGGAGAGACCCACCCGGTGCGCGAGCTGTGCCAGATCGCCTTCGAGCGGGTCGGGTTGAACTGGGAGGACCACGTGGTGATCGACCAGCAGTTCTTCCGGCCGGCCGAGGTCGACCTGCTCATCGGCGACGCCACCAAGGCCCGCCAGAAGCTCGGGTGGAAACCGGAGGTCGGCTTCGAAGAGCTGATCCGCATGATGGTCGACGCCGACCTGGCCGCTCTCCAGAAGGGTTAGCCCCACCCCGCGAAGCGTCAGCCCCGGGCGAAGATGCCTATGGCCTTCCCCGACCACCCTGACACGGTGGTAGCCGGGTCGCCGTAGTAGGTGGCGTCACCGAAGCTGTAAACCTTTCCGCTTCGGGTGACGATCACGTAGCCGCCCCCGTCGGGCGTCGCCGACACCGAAACCGCGTCGGTCACGCCGGAGCCGCCGAGCGAGCCCACGAATCCGGCGTCACCGAACGCGAAGATCCCCCCGTCGGCCGCCACGAGCCAGTAGCCCCTGCCGTCGGAGGTGGGGACCATCCCGACGATGGGGGCGGCCAGATCGAGTCCCGAGGCCGACCCGTAGAAGCGGGCGTCGCCGAAGCTGAAGATCCCCCCGTCTGAGGCGACCAGCCAGTAGCCGTTCCCGTCGCCGGTGCGAGCCATGGCGACGATCGGTCGTACCAGGCGCAGGTTGCCGGTGGACCCGAAGAAGCGGGCGTCGCCGAAGCTGAAGATCCCCCCGTCGGTCGCGACCAGCCAGTAGCCGTTGCTGTCAGCCGTGGACGCCACACCGAGCACCGGCGCGGTGAGGCGCAGGTTCCCGGTGGACCCGAAGAAGCGGGCGTCGCCGAAGCTGAAGATCCCGCCATCGCCGCCTACCAGCCAGTAACCAGCGCCGTCGCCGGTCGGGGCCATGCCAATGACCGGCGCGGCGAGCGGGTGGCCGAGCATGGAGCCATACGACGGGGCGCTCCCGAAGGGGTACACCGATCCGTCCGCCCCCACGACCCAGTAGCCGGTATCGCTCCCCGGCGGCGGGTTGGTATCGGTGATGGCGAACCAGTCGGACTTGAGGCCCAAAGCGCCCGCGAGCTGGTCGCCGGTCACGGCCTGGCGCCCGGCCGTGCCGACCAGGACCATCTGCAGCACCCGCCCGCCCAGGTCGCCGAGGCCGTTGCGCTGGGTGACGGTGACCGACTGCAAGGTTCCGACGCTCGGGAAGGCGGCCTGCACGGCGGGGGTGGGGATGTTCGCGTACCAGGTGTGGTTCGGGTTGGATGGAGTGGAGTCCCCGTCGTCGGCCACGGCCGGGAAGGCGCCGCCCGCGGTGTAGCCGCCGGTCGACGAGGAGTACTGAGCGAGCGCCACCTGACCGAGAAGGCCGCACACCGGGTCCGATCCGCAGGCGAAGAGGACCTGCCCCGCAGTGGCGGTGACCGCGGCGTTGCTCTGGCTGCTGAGGCTTCCCGGGTACTGGGCCGGATCCCCGCCGTAGACCTGGCAGGCCGGCGTGTCGCAGATCATCCCGCCCGAGCCGGCCGAGGCCAGCACATACGAACGGGCCGCCACCGCCTGAGCCTCCAGCGCCGTCGCTGGCCAGTTCGCCGGCATCTCCCGGGGGACGACCCCCTCGACGTAGGTGTCCAGCGGCACCACGTTCCACACCTGGCCCGAGGTGTTGACCACGATCTGGCCGGCGTAGGCACGCACGAACCCGTTGGACCCCGACACGGTTTCGTCGCCCCCCGGGTTCGAGTAGACGGTCTGGCCAGGAGGGGTGGACACGGCGACCATCGGTGACACAGTGACCGACACCCCGTCGAGCTCGGTCAGGTGGACTGTCACCGCGGTGGAGGAGGGAACCGAGCCCAGCGTGGTCCCCCCGTAGTAGTGGGCGAGGATCTGCTGGTAGCTCCACCCGTCGTTGGCGTACCCGAGGGCGCCGTACTGGCCCATCCCCCGCCCGTGGCCCCAACCATGACCGACCAGGGTGAGGACGGACGGCAGATCCGATGCTGAAGCCGGCCGGCCGCCAACGGACGTGAGCCCGAAGGCCACCACCGCCAAGCAGGTTGCCGTCACCAGTCTTCGCACCCGCAGTTGATCGACCGTCGTCG
>JAFAWZ010000282.1 GCA_019241495.1 Acidimicrobiales bacterium
GCCCTTGCCTTCCGGGGCACTTTCGCGGCCGGTCAGGTCGAGCTGGCCCCGCCTGATCAGATGGGGAGCTACGCGCTGGCGCTCGTCTCCAGCCGGAAGCTGCGCCTGGTCGGCGCAGTCGTGCTCGACCATCTACCTCCTTCGTTCGGCAGTCGGACAATCTGAAGATCTGATGATCAAGTACCTCGGTTCGAAACGGCGGCTGGTCCCCGTGCTCGGCGACCTGTTGGCCCGTTCGGGGGCCGATCGGGCCATCGATCTGTTCACCGGGACTACCCGGGTGGCCCAGGAATGGAAGCGCCGGGGCGCCCGGGTGACCGCCGTTGACTCCGCCGGGTACGCGGCAGTGCTGGCCGGTTGTTACATCGAGACCGACGCCTCGGAGCTGGACGTGGAGGCCGTGCAGGCAACCCTTTGTCAACTTCAACGGATTCCGGGCCGGGCCGGATACGTAACCAGGACGTTCAGCCGTCGGGCCCGCTTCTTCCAAGAGCACAACGCCCGGCGCATCGACTCCATCCGCGACACCATCGAGGAACGCTGGCCGCCCGGCCATCCGTGGCGGCCGGTCATGCTCACCGCCCTGCTCCTCGCCGCCGACCGCGTCGACTCGACCACCGGGGTGCAGATGGCCTACTTGAAGACCTGGGCGCCCCGCTCCTTCCAACCCCTCGAACTACGCCTGCCAGAGCTGCTCTCTGGCCCGGGCCGGGCGGTGCGGGCCGACGCCACCGAGGTGCTGGGCGAGCTGCCCGACGCCGGGATCGCCTACCTCGACCCGCCTTACAACCAGCACCGTTACGCCGGCAACTACCACGTTTGGGAGACACTGATGGCCTGGGACGCCCCGGCCCACTACGGCGTGGCCTGCAAGCGGGTCGACCTGCAGGGGGTGACGTCGGTGTTCAACCGCCGCCGGGAAGCGCCCGCCGCCCTGGCCCGGGTCATCGCCGAGGTGCCAGCCGAAGTAGTGGTGATATCAGGTAGCGACGAGGGCTGGGTGACGCTGGACGAGCTGGCCGATATGGCCACCGGACGGGGCGAGGTCGCGGTGCTCCGCTTCGACTCGAGCCGTTACGTCGGCGCCCGCATCGGCATCCACAATCCGAAGGGGGAAAAAATCGGCCGGGTCGGCCGCACACGCAACACCGAGTACGTCGTCGTGGCCGGGCCGCGCCCCACCGTTGTTCGCATGTGCGCCGGGTACCCGCAACTCACATAGCCCGGCTGGGCACCCCTCTAACTCTCAGCCCGTCAGCAGCTCGCGGGCACCCCGGTCGGTCGAGGGATGGCGCAGCTTGGACATGGCCCGGGCTTCGATCTGGCGGATCCGCTCACGGGTCAGGCTGAAGTGCTCGCCGACCTCGTCGAGGGTGCGGGGCTCGCCCCGATCCAGCCCGAAGCGTAGGCGGAGGATCTCCCGTTCCCGCTCGTCGAGCGCAATGAGCATCTTGTTGACCTCGCCCGACAACAGGGCGGCCGCCGCGGCGTCGAAGGGCGACACCGCGGAGCGGTCCTCGACAACATCGCCGAGCTCGGCGTCGCCGTCTTCGCGCAGTGGCTCGGAGAGAGAGAGGGGCTCGGCTGCGTGGCGGAGGATCTCGGTGACCTTCTCCTCCTCGAGCTCGAGGTCGGCAGCCAGCTCAGCGACCGTCGGTCGTCGGCCCAACTGGCCTTCGAGGCGGCCCCGGGCCTTGGTGACGCGGGTGAGGAGGTCTCCGGCATGGACCGGGAGGCGGACGGTCCTCCCAGTGTTGGCGATACCGCGCGTGATGGCCTGGCGGATCCACCAGGTGGCGTAAGTGGAGAACTTGAAACCCTTGCGCCAGTCGAACTTCTCGACGGCATGCATCAGGCCCAGGTTCCCCTCTTGCACCAGATCGAGCAACGGCAGCTCGGCGGCCTGGTACTTCTTGGCGATCGAGACGACCAGGCGCAGGTTGGCCTTCACGAACGTCTCGGCCGCGTCGTCACCGTCGCGAACCAGCCGGCGCAACTCCCGCTTGCGGGTGGGAGTGACCTGCTTTCCCGATGCCATCTCGGCTCGGGCCTCTCTACCTGCCTCGATTGCCTGGGCCAGCCGGGCCTCGTCGTCCTTGGTGAGCAGAGCATGCTTACCGATGTCGTTCAGATAGAGGCGGACCAAGTCCTCCTCGGGCTGAGCGGCGTGGTTGTTGGGCACTCGTCCTCGTCTTTCCCGGGTACCCCGGACAGATACCTCTTGGCGGTCCGGGGCCCAGGTGGGGGAACCCACGGGAGCTCACGGGAGCCCGCCAGGAGCTAAATCCTACCTGATCAGGAGGTTTTCGTGAAGGGGGAATACCACGGCACGTGGTCTCGGTCCCACCCGCAACTGCTCCGCCGGGCCATACCCTGACAGCGTGGCCGAACCAGCTCAGCCGGAAGGCGGGACCGACCGGGTCCGATGGCTCGACGACTGGGAACAAGCCGTGTGGCGCCACCTGCTGTCGGTCGAGTCCTGCCTCCGGGAACGCCTCGACGGGGACCTGCGGGTAGCCCACGGCCTCTCCCTCGGGGACTACGAAGTCCTCGTTCAGCTCTCCGAGGGCGACCCGGGTGGCTTGCGCATGTCCGACCTGGCCCAGAGGCTCCTACTGTCGAGGAGCGGCTTGACCCGGAGGGTGGACGGGCTGGTGAAAGAGGGACTGGTGGAGCGGCGGGCGTGCCCGGCGGACGGCCGCGGCTCGATGGCCCGCCTGACCGAGACGGGGGCGACCCGGCTGCGCGACGCGGCCCCGACCCACGTGGCTGGGGTGAGGAGGTACCTCATCGATCCGCTCGGCGATCTGCATGAGCTGGCAGAGGGCCTGAACCGCGTCGAGTCCGCCTTGACCCACGACGTCACTTAGTGGCCGCCACAGGACCTGAGTAAACGAAGAGGAGGCGGCGGCACTGTTCTTTCGATCGAAATCTGCTGATAGGGCTCGGCGACCCTGGCACATCGCAAGTACCGCCGCCTCCTCTTCGTCCAAGTAGTCCTGTGGCGGGCACTTAGGAGGGTGAGGGACCCGTCACCACCTCACCACCGGTCTCCATCCACTGCTTGGTCCCCCCTGCCACCGACACGGCGTTGTAGCCGGCCCGGACCAGGGCCTGGGCGGCGGTGAGGCTACGGCCGCCCACGGCGCATATGACATAGAGCGGGTTCCCGTCCGGAATCTCCTCCTGGCGGGCGGCCAACTCGCTGAGCGGGATGAGGATGGCGCCGGGCACATGGGCCAGCTCGTATTCGTCAGGGTTGCGGACATCGAGGACCGTTGCTCCTTCCGAATAGGCCTTGGCGAACGAGCCCAGATCGACTTCGAGGGACTGACTTTCGGTCACTGGGCCATTCTTGTCCGTCCCGGCGTTTAGGCGGTCGTCAGGGGCTGTCGCAAACTACTTCAGGTGGGAGAGGGCGAAGGAGAGAGTTGGTCAGAGCCGAGCCGCCGCCCTCTCCCTCCCGCGGGTTTGCGACAGCTTCTCAGGGGAATAGTCGTTCTCGGGACCATTCTCCGCCCGCTTTGCGGACATACCGGAACCGGTCGTGCAACCGAAAAGCTCCCTGCTGCCAGAACTCCACTTCCTCCGGGACCACCCGGAAGCCCCCCCACCACGGCGGCCGGGGGACGGAGCGGCCCTCGAACCGCTCGGTCACCTCACGGACACGGCGATCGAGCCCATCCCGACCAGCGACGGGCTGGCTCTGATCCGAGGCCCAAGCCCCGATCTGCGAACCTCGATCGCGGCCGGCGAAGTAGGCGTCCGACTCGTCTGCCCCGACCGGCCCCACCCGGCCGGACACCCGAACCTGACGTTCGCTGCGTTCCCACCGGAACGCCAGCCCCGCCCATCCCGTCGCACCCATCTCTTGGGCCTTGGGGCTGCGGCCGTTGGTATAGAAAACGAAACCTCGCTGGTCGACGCCCCGGAGCAGGACGAACCGAACCGACGGATGCCCCTCCGGCGTGGAAGTAGCCAGCGCCATGGCCTCAGGCTCGAGCTCGCGGGCCGCCCGGGCATCGGAGAACCAGCGCAGGAATTGCGCTATCGGATCCTCTGACAGATCCGTCTCTTCGAGAGCCACGCTCGTTTACAGGGGCTCGATCTCGAGATCGGCCCAGGTCAAGAGGGGGAGCCACGGGATGCCGACCTGGGCGAACCGCTCCGAAACGGCCGGACTGCGGTCGAGCAAGGCGGTGGCCGCCACGATCTCGATTCCCAGATCCTTGATCCTCTCGGCCGCCTGCAGGAGCGACCCTCCAGTGGACACCACGTCTTCCACCATGACGACCCGGTCGCCGGAGACCAGACGGGCGCCCTCGATCCAGGAATGGCGGCCGTGACCTTTGGGTTCCTTGCGCACCGAGAACCACGTCGAGCCGGACAGCAGCGCGACACCGTGCGCAAGGGCATCGGCCCCCATGGTCGGACCCCCAACCGAATCGAATGGCTGCGCCACCACGTCGATGACGGCCTGGCTGGCTTCGCGTAGTGCGGCGCCCGTAGCGATGGCGTGCTTGGCGTCGACGTAGTCGTGACTCCATCTTCCCGATGTCAGTTGGAACGGCTCGTCGCGCCGCTCGTAACCATGGGCCTGCACCATCCGGCTGAGCCGGGCTCGGGTCGCTTCGTCGAGAGCCATCGAGCCCAGATTCTAAGGAAGGCGGGACACCCGCCCGATCAAGCGGTGTGCTGGGCCACCCCGGCAAGGGCCGCCGGTAACGGCTCGGAGTGGACGATCGCCAGGCGCTGGGTGGTTCGGGTGAAGGCCACGTAGAGGGCCCGAAGCCCCTGGGGGGACTCGCGGACGATCCTCGCCGGTTCGGCCACCGTGACCGAGTCGAACTCGAGCCCCTTGGCGTCTTCCACCGCGAGCAGGCTGAGCTGCAGGTCGAGGGCGTCTCGCCCGGCCGCCCCGAAGCCCACCCCGGCCGATGTGAGAGCCGCTCCGACGGCATCGAGGAGGCTCGGCGGGCAGATGACAGCCGCCGTCCCACTGGACGCGTCGAGCAGATCGCCCCGCACCGTGGCGACGACGGACTCGGCCAAGTGGTCGATCGACCCGAAACCGTCTCTCCGAGTGGCCGGCACGATCCGCGGCGGCCGCCCCGCGGCGCGCACCGACTCGGGGGGTCGCATCCCTGGGGCGACCTGCTCCAACACCCGCGCCGCCACGTCCATGATCTCGGCTGGGGTGCGGTAGTTGACGGTCAGCTCGACCAGCCTCCAACCCCTTCTCGACGGAAGGTGCTCGACGACCTGGGCCCACGAAGCGGGCGGGCGCGGTCCGGTGGCCTGGGCGATGTCACCCATGATGGTCATCGACCCGGAGAGCGACCTTCGAGCAACCATCCGGAGCTGCATCGGGGTCAGATCCTGGGCTTCGTCCACCACTACATGCCCGTAGGTACGCGGCCCCTCAAGGCGGTCCGGACGGGGTCTCCGGCGCGGCCCGAGCAGCGCCAGGGCTTCATCGAGCAGCGGGATGTCGGCGTCGGTCCACGGGATCGTCGTGTTTGACTCGGCCCGGGACCGGAAGAGCTGCGCCTGCTCAGACGCGGTGAGCAGGACCCGACCGGCGAGCTCGATGAGCGGTGGCGCGCCGAACAGATCATGAAGGAGCTGCTCCGGCGTGAGGAGCGGCCACATCCGGTCCAACGCCTCCGACATGTGTGGCTCGTGCCTGAGGGCCCGGCCCAGCTCCTCGCCAGTCGCCGGGTCGGCCCCGCCCTCGACCCCCCGGCCGTCGCCGTCCTCGATGGCCATCAGCTCGACGAGGTGGCGCCAAAGGGTCTGCTCGAGGGTACGGCGCCGAGCGTTGTGGGTGCCCGGACGGCGCTTCACGGCCGCGACGA
>JAFAWZ010000060.1 GCA_019241495.1 Acidimicrobiales bacterium
GTGAAAGCCGCCGGTCGAGTCGTAGCCGAACCCGGGATCGAAGAAGCCGGCATAGTGGGTGCGGAGCTCGCCGCTCGTCGGGTCGTAGGCCGTCATCTCAGAAGCCAAGGAGGGCGGTATGACGACTGCCTCCTGTGACATGAGCAGATAGAACTTCTTCTCTGTCAAGACTACACGGCGCGGGCCTTCCCGCCGGACGGGCTCCCAGAACGCTTCGGGGTCCAGAGGTCCCGGGACGGTGAGATCCAGCAGGGGGGCATTCTCCCGGGCCCGGTAGCCGACGTGGCCGACCTCGTCGCCTTCGAGGTCCAAGCTGAGGAACAGCCCGTCGGAGAGGGTGATCTGATCGGGAGGCAGCGGTTGATCGCCGGCGTAGAGCAGGGGTTCCCGTCGGTGGAGCTCCAGGACCTCGGCGTCGGAAAGCTGGCTTCTGCCCACCGAGAGACGCAACTGGTTCAGCGTCAGGTCCTCCCGCACTCGCACGGCAAAGGACAAAGGAACGACCTCGAGGTACAGCCGCCCCTGGTAACCATCGGCGATCTCGTCAAAGCGGTACGAGCGGTCGGTGATGACCCGGGTGAACACGTCGATTCGCCCTGTGGAGCTCTTGGGGTTGGCCTTGGCCCTGACACCGGGTGGCAGGGCCAGCTCCTCCTTCAGGGGGATCAGGTAGGGACGATTCGTCTCGAGCACCACGCCGTCGCCCCGCAGGTCGAGCCGGTCGATCGTGAGCTCGTGGAGGCGGGCCTCGACCTCGTCGGTGCCGGGCAGGAAGCTGCAGCGGACCCGGTACGCCGTCTCGCCGAGGCGCAGGTCCAAGCTGGCCGGCTGGATGTTCTCCTGGGGGATCTTGAAGCGGCCCGCGTCGATCACGCCGGCCTCTATCGCCGCCGCCAGGTGATGGTTGGCCAGGACCCCCTCTCGGCCGAGGGGAGTCAGCACTGGCGCACGTGAGCGGCGCGATGCATCGTGTCACTGTAACCCTCGACCGGCCCCCGCTCCGAGGTTGGACGCTGGCGCGCTATGGCGTTTTCTTTGTCCGATCCACCGCCCTGGGGTAGAAAATGAGAGGTGAGCCTGGGGGAGTACCGCGCCAAACGCGACTTCGGGGTGACTCCCGAACCGACCGGCTCGCCCAGCCATCCCGAGGAGGCGCCGGTAGGTGCCCGCCGGTTCGTGGTGCAGCGCCACCGGGCCCGTCGGACTCATTACGACTTCCGTCTCGAAGTGGCAGGGGTGCTGGCCAGTTGGGCCATGCCCAAGGGGCCTCCTCTCGACCCCTCGATACGAGCCCTCGCCGTGCACGTAGAAGACCATCCCATCGAGTACCGCGAGTTCGAAGGCGTCATTCCCTCGGGGCAGTACGGCGCGGGGGACGTGATCGTCTGGGACCGGGGCGTCTGGGTGCCGTCCGGCGACGGTGATCCGGGGCAGGCCATTGCGAACGGAGAGCTGCACTTCGATCTCTATGGCGAGAAGCTGGCGGGCCGTTTCGTGCTGGTCCGGACGCGAACCGAGCGGGATCGCGAGCAGTGGCTCATGCTGCACAAACACGATCCCTTTGCCGTTCCCGGTTGGACGCCGGACGATCACCCGGAGTCGGTCAAAAGCGGGCGTACCAACGACGAGGTCGCAGCCGCCCCCGACGCTCTCTGGCACAGTGGCCGGCCGGCGGCCCAAGCCGAGGAGACCGTCAGGCGCCGCTGGGATCCGCCGACCCCAGATGAGCTGGCCCGCTTGGACAGGCTCGAGTCTGGTGGCAGATGGGCGCTTCAGGGCCGGGAGCTGACCCTCACCAACTTGGACAAGGTTCTCTTCCCAGGTCGTGACGGTGAACCACCGATCACGAAGCGGGACCTCATCCGTTATTTCAGCGAGGTGGCGCCGGTCATGTTGACGTACCTGGCCGACCGTCCGGTGAACCTGAATCGCTTCCCCGATGGCATCGACAAGCCAGGTTTCTGGCACAAGCAGGTGCCCAACTTTGCGCCCGACTGGATGACGCGCTGGACCTATGAGGACGCCGGGCCGGGTGACAGCGAGACCTACTTCGTCATCGACAGCGTGCCGGCGCTGGCGTGGATGGCCAACTACGCGGCGGTGGAGCTGCACCCGTGGACCTCGTCGGTTACAGACGTGCGCAAGCCGACGTGGGCCCTGATCGACATCGACCCGGGGCCGGAAACGTCTCGCGAGGAGGTACTGGTGCTGGCCCGGCTGTTTCGCGCCGGGCTCGAGCACCTCGGGGTCTTGGGAGCCCCGAAGGTGACCGGCCAGCGGGGCATCCACATATGGATTCCGGTCGAGCCTATCTACACCTTCCACCAGACCAGTGCGTGGGTGGAGAAGCTGTCTCGGGCCGTGGGTGGCATGGTCCCGGACCTGGTCAGTTGGACGTGGCAGAAGACGGCCCGCGGAGGCCGGGCCCGGCTGGACTACACCCAGAACACCATCAACAAGACCCTCGTTGCGCCCTACAGCACTCGGCCTGCAGCTGGCGCACCGGTATCGGTTCCGGTGAGCTGGGACGAGCTGGACGATCCCGATCTGCGCAGCGATTTGTGGACTCTCCGGACCGTGGGGAGCCGCCTAGCCTCGGTCGGAGATCTCTTCGCCCCGCTGTTGCACCATAGGCAGGAGCTGCCGCCCCTCTAGCTTTTCCGTCTTTCGGCTTGTTCAAGGGATCGGCGCGGCCAGCCGTTCCTAAGTGGGTGGGAAAGCAGAGGGTGTTCGGCGCGCTCTTCGCCTTGACGAGCGCCGTCGCCGGTGCCGCGGTGGGAATCGTCGGTCCGGCCCGCCCGGCCGCGGCCGCCAGTCCCGCCTTGCCCGGGACGCCGTGCCCTTCCTTCCCGGCCGACGCGACCTGGAACACCCCCATCACGGGCCTACCCGTCGACCCCCACAGCCAGACCTGGCTGGCGTCGATGAACGCCTCGGGCACGTTGCTGCACCCCGACTTCGGGCCATCCGGCACTGCGACCCCGTACGGCATTCCCTGGGTCGCCTCGGCGGCCGCGCCCAGCACCGTTGTGTCGTTCCAGTACCCGGCGGAGAGCGATCCGGGGCCATACCCGTTCACCGCGTCGACTCCGATCGAGGGCGGTCCTTCGTCGGGTGGTGACCGTCACGCCATCATGGTGGACACCGCGACCTGCACCTTGTACGAGCTCTACGATGCCCGGTACCAAGCGGGCGGCTCTACAGCCGGATCGGGGGCGATATGGAACCTGAACAGCGACGCCTTCCGGCCGGCCGGGTGGACCTCGTCAGACGCCGCCGGACTACCGATACTGCCCCTCCTCGTGAACTTCGACCAGGCGAGCATCGGGGTCATGGACCACGCCATCCGGATGACCGCTTCTTGTACCCAGCAGGCCTATATATGGCCGGCCCGTCACCAGGCAGGACAGGCCAACGCCAACTGCCCCCCGATGGGCGCCCGGTTCCGGCTGAACGCCGGTTACAGCCCATCCGGGCCGTGCTCGACGATCTGTCAGGCGGTGGTGCAGGCCATGAAGACCTACGGGTTGATCGTGGCCGACAATGGCAGCAACTGGAGCTTCCAGGGCACCGCCGACGGCCGTTGGACTTATCCAGATGTAGACGAGCTCAAGCAGATTCCCGCCAGCCAGTTCCAAGCGGTGGATGAGGCCTGCCTAGCGGTGAACGCCGATTCGGCCCAGGCCTACCAGCCGGGCACGGCCGGCTATGCCGCCCACTGCGGAGGTGGCAGCCCCCCCACGCCGGGTCCCAACGACTGCGCCTTCAATGCCCCTACCGTCGGTATCACCCCATCTGGCCCGGGCTATCTGACGGTGGACAGCGCAGGGCAGGTGTGTGCCTCGGGCGGTGCGCCTTGGGCGGGCGACGCGGCCCCGTTGGCTTTGGCGGCGCCAGTAAAGACGATCGTGGCCACTCCCGACGGGGGTGGCTACTGGCTGCTTGGATCCGATGGGGGGATCTTCAGCTACGGCGACGCCGGTTTCTACGGCTCAACCGGCGGTCTCCGACTGGCCGCGCCGGTGGTCTCGATGGCAGTCACCCCAGACGGGAGGGGCTACTGGCTCGTCGCAGCTGATGGCGGGGTCTTCACCTTCGGTGACGGGGTGTTCCGGGGATCGACCGGAGGCCTCCACTTGGTGGCCCCGGTCGTGGGGATGGCTGTGGCCCCAAGCGGCGACGGCTACTGGCTCGTCGCGGCCGACGGCGGGGTGTTCACCTTCACAGGTGAGGGTTTCTACGGATCCTTGGGCGGGCTGGCCCTGAACCAGCCCATCGTTGGCATGTCATCCACCCCTGATGGTCGGGGCTACACCCTGGTCGCGGCCGACGGCGGGGTCTTCACCTTCGGTGACGCCCACTTCTACGGATCGTTGGGCAATGCACCTCCTGTTACGCCGGTGGTGGACCTGGCCCCTCTGCCCGGTGACGCCGGCTACTACCTGGTCGACAGTGGCGGGCAGGTCTTCCCGTTCGGTCCGGGCGGCTAGCGCGGGCCCGCGCCGCCCTCCAACAGCTCACGCACGCGGCGCTTGACGACCTTTCCGGTCGACCCCTTGGGCAGCTCGTCCAAGAAGGCGATCTGGCGGGGCTTCTTGTAGTTGGCCAGACGAGCGTCGCACCACTCCTGCACGGATCGAGCGTCGAGTTGCGAGTTGCCGTCGACGATCAAGGCAGCGGCGACTATCTCGCCCCAACGTTCGTCGGGGATGCCCACCACCGCCACGTCTCTGACGCCTGCGAGGTCTCTCAGTACCCGTTCCACCTCAGCCGGGTACACGTTCAAACCGCCAGTGATGATCATCTCCTTGGCCCGATCCACGATGGTGAGAGTGCCGTCGTCGTTCCAGCGGGCCACGTCACCGGTTCGATACCAGCCCTTGGTCATGACCGCCTCGGTGGCTTCGGGAGCGGCCCAGTAGCCGCTCATCACA
>JAFAWZ010000196.1 GCA_019241495.1 Acidimicrobiales bacterium
ACGATCATGAGGGTGGGCCTCCTTCCTGAGCTCGTCTATAACAACCGGTCCCCAACAGGACCCTGAGCGGGCCGTCAGGTCCCAGCTCGATTGGAGCACAACTCCGAGTGAGCAAGGAGGGAGGCCCGCCCCATAGCATCAGGTCAGCGGCCGGTGCATACGCAAAAAGGCGCCAGAAACGCCCGTACTTGGTGGCGGGGGATTCCCGCGAACGGCCGATCGCTGAGTTATGAGCTGAATGATCGGGCCAGCCGACTGAGAGTGCTCCCGCGTGAGTTCAGACCGTGATCACGACGACACCCGCAACCCTGTCGGCGATCTCAGGGGCCGTCGGCCTGTTTTGCTGGATGTCCCGTATGTAGGAAGGAGGGTTGGTGCGGAGACCTCGGAGGAAGTGCTCGAAGTACGAGTTTGGGTAGTGGCCGGTATCCCGTGGTACCACGGGGAAGATCGGTTCGCTGGCGATCGTCATCGGTTCAGCGATCGCCGCAGAGAAGGAGATACTCCGCTGTCGAGACACGGCCGCGAAGATGCGTTTCGCGACCTCGCGAGGCCCCCGTTGCCCTTGGAGCAGAAAGCTACGGAGTTCGGGCGAGGTGATCGCCCGCAGGTTCAGGTCCCTGACAGCTTCGGCCGGGAGAGCGGGGTCGACCAAGTTCTCCAGCGGTATGGAGTCGTTTAGGACCATCGTCGCAGTGTCGACGGGTGACTCCCAGCTGGCCCAGATCTGGTAGGCGCTGATGATCGATATGGCCATGCGCCGGCAGCCGAGGCAGTTCGGTTCCTTGTCGTGCAAACACGGTAGGCCTCGGCGAAAGATCAAACCGCCCGTGTAGACCGCGAACATCGCTGGCACCTCGTAGTAGCGGGCCGTTCTCCTCAGGTCTCCGAGTTGTTTGCCGCCTCGGTGCCCGATGTCGACGGTCCACCGTCCGGTCGCCTGATTGAGCCGCTTGGCCTGCACCAACATGCCGAAGCACTCGGTAGTGTCCTCGTCGAGCCACCACCACAGGTAGTCAGCGCCGACGGCGCCTTCTTCGCGACGGTTGAACTGGGTGACTCGGACATCGGGGAGACCCTTGTGGATGGAGATGTCGGTCACCGATTCTTCGACCCATCCCAGGCCAGCTCGGTCTCGCTCATCCATGTACTGCTCGGCGGTGTCCCGCACCCGGCCGAAGGCATCGAGCAGGGCAGCGGTCAATGGTTGGAGGTTGCGTTCGGGGGATCGGGGTCCGGCGGACTACGCCATCGCCCCGCTGCGGGTTGGCCCCTGAGTCCAGCCAGGAGTATTGGAGACTCCGGCGAGCACCAGGTCGTTCCTGTCCGCGAGGGAGTAGGTGAAGACCGGACTTCCGTCGGCATGGGTCTTGCCGTTCGGCGTGATCTTCCCGAGAGCACCTCCATCCCAGATGATTACACCGTCCGGGTGCGCCGCCATCTCCCTGATCGCCGCGTAGACGACAGCCACAGCTCCGTGGGTGATCTTTCGAGTAGCGGCCTCCCTGATGTCAACCATCCAGGGCTGGCTCCTGTTGACCTCGAACAGGTAACCCCCAGACACGACCGGTTCGGGACGACCATCCACCTCTGCTCTCCGTGGGTGGCTGAGCAAGCGCACGGGCACACCGTCTCGCAGCGCCTCGCCGATCGGCACCGCCCTCAGGTCGTACTCAAGTCCGTACCCGAGCTCGCCCACGATCTCCTCCAGTCGGTTGACCGGGATGTTCACGCCGCCGGCCTCCCAACGCGCAACTGCGGGTTGCTGAACGCCGAGTCTTTCGGCGAGCTCCCCCTGACTCAGCCCGTTCTTCTCGCGAAGAAGGCGCAGCATTGTGCCGACCTCATGCGCCGAACTCATACCACGCCACGTTATACATCTCGTGAGGCATCGTCAACTGGGCGGATCCGCCTCCTTCGACCAGTGAGCCGACGGACCCTCGACGGGCAGCGTCAAGCCGCCGCGTCGGGCCGGAGATGCAATGCGGTCTCCACCGGACTACGACCGATGCGGTCGTAGCTAACGCGTAAATCGGGCCGCGGTTAGCGGTCGGCTCGGCGTATGACGTGCCCCGAGCCGTCGTCTCCCCGTAGACCTCCCGGACCGTGGACACCCGCCGACCGCTCCGCTTGGCAAGCGCACAGAACCAGCCAGCACGGCGTCTCTACGAAGTGGCTGTTGGGGCACGTCCACTTCAGGCGAATGGCCTGACCGCCGATACTGGGACGCCGGTTCGTATCCGGCGGCACCATCTCCATGGTGGGGGAGTCGAACCCGTCAGCCGAGGTCAATTACTGGCCCAGCGACGATCGGGGCGCGGTTCGTATTGTTGGAACCAGGGACCACCATGACCCGCTTATTAGAACACCCGCCCAAAAAAATGCCGGACAGGTGTTCTGGGTGGTCCCCGCTGTCGGTTTCGGGGGCTTCCCATGTCCATTGATCCCGGAGGGTGAGTAGGTCGTTGAAGGGCGGGTTGAGAGTGGCGTCGGTGATCTGGTCAGATCGACAGCCACATCTCAGCGAGGAGCACGCCCAAGCCCTTCTCGGGGATGCGCTAGCGGTCTACCGGGAGCACCATACGTTCCCCGCCCGTGTCGTACTGCATAAGACATCGGAGTTTGATGATGCGGAGGTTCGTGGTTTCGAGGCCGCAGCCGACAGCTTCGGTATAGAGCATCTCGATTTGGTGTGGGTCCAGTCCTCGGAGCGGATGCGACTGTTTCGGAAAGGTGATCATGCCGTCCGGCGTGGCACTTTTATCGAGCTCGAAGCTCGCCGAGCCGTGCTCTTTACCCGTGGGACAGTCGATTTCTACCGTCTCTACCCAGGCATGTATGTTCCGGTCCCACTCGGTCTTCGGGTCGCACTCGCCGAGCAGGACCTCGAAGAACTCGCCACCGAAATTTTTTCTCTATCAAAGATGAATTGGAACCAGAGCCAGCTAGATGGCCGATTGCCAATTACCCTGCGAGCCGCCGCCCGAGTGGCCAATGTGCTAAAGCACGTTCCGCCTGGCGGCGCAGTCGCTCCTCGATATGCCAACTACATGTAGGAGTCGTTCTGCTAGGAGCTGTTCAGCGACCAGAAGACGTTCACATCAAAGGTTCTCATCGCCTTGGGTGGCCCCGCTGCCGCCTTCTCGAACCGCTTCCCAGCTGATTCCAGCACGTTAATTGGTATCGTGAGGGAGTTCGACTGGCCTCCTCGTATTACCTAATCAGGCGGTGACCGGACTTTAGGAGCCAGCAGGCTTGTCGTCCGCCGGCGATTGCTCAGCCTCGGTGAGCGTGTAGCCGATCCCGGGAGCTGTCTTGATTTGCATTCCCGGCTCGTCTCCGAGTTTCTGGCGGAGCCGGTGGACGTATTCGTGGAGGTATCTGGCTTCACGGCCGAAGGAGTTCCCCCACACGGCCATGAGGATCATCTGGTGGGTACAGACCTTGCCGGCGTGAGTGGCGAGGTAGGCAAGTACCTCGAACTCCTTGGCCGTGAGCTCTAAGGGTGTCCCGTCCAGGTCTGCGGCGTGGCGGGCGATGTCGAGTGTTAGCGGGCCGACGGTCACGGACTGATCTTGCTCGTCGCCGGGCCCAGCGCGCCGGTGGCGTAGGACGGCGCGGATGCGTGCTTCGAGCTCAGCCATCCCGAAGGGTTTGGTCACGTAGTCGTCGGCGCCCTCGTCTAGAGCGGCGACTTTACGATCCTCGGTGCGGGTGGCGGAGAGGACGATTATCGGCACTTCGCTCCATCCCCGCAGCCGGTGGCAAACGGTCAGGCCGTCGATGTCGGGAAGGCCGAGGTCCAACACGACCACTTCGGGCGACGAGTGGAGCGCTCGGTTGAGGCCTTCTTGTCCGGTAGCGGCGGTTATGACCTCGTGGTCGGCCGCACCGAGGCCTAGCCGGATGGCCCTCAGCAAGGCGGGGTCGTCGTCGATGACGAGAACTTTGGCCATATCGGCAATCACCTGCTCACGGTTTTGGATCCGTTGGTTGCTGCTAGCGCCATGGTGAACACGAAGCGGGCTCCACCGCCGGCCGCTTCTTCGACCCAGATCCGCTCGCCGTGGGCTTCGATGAAGGCTTTGGCGATGGCTAGGCCGAGGCCGGCACGGCCACCGGTGTCGAAACGGACAAAGGTGTCGAAAACGGTTAGGCGTTCGTTCGGGGGGACCCCTGGGCCGGAGTCGGTCACACTGACCGCGACCTTTTCGGAGCCGTGAAGGTTGGCCTCGACGACGATGGGAGTGCGTGGCGGGGCGTGTCGGTCGGCATTGTCGAGC
>JAFAWZ010000328.1 GCA_019241495.1 Acidimicrobiales bacterium
GGCAGCCAGATGCCCTGGAGCCAGATGATCAGCATGAACTGCATCCCGCCTCGGGCGATCAACGACAAGAGGCTGGCAAATATGCTCGCCGTGAAACCCCGGGCTCGGAACAGATCGAGGTTGAACATGGGATGGTCGACGCGGGACTCGATGAGGGCGAAGACGCCGATCAGGACGGCGCCGAGGATCAACCCCGATATGACCTTCGGATTGGACCAGCCCATCGCCGATCCCCCGTAGGGCTGTATCCCGTAGGTCACGGCCACCAGGATCAGGCCGAGGCCTCCGGCGAAGGCCAGGTTGCCGGCCCAGTCGATCTCGACTTGTCTGCGGACCGCGCCCTCCCGGAGGCTCTTGTAGGCCCAGGCCGTCCCGAATATCCCGAACGGTACGTTTACCCAGAAGACCGCCCTCCAGTCATACGCGGCCAGCACGCCCCCCAACACCAGCCCGACGAACTGCCCGGCGAGCGCGGCGATCTGATTGACACCGAGCGCCATCCCCCGTTCGTGCACGGGGAAGGCGTCGGTGATGATGGCGGTGGAGTTGGCCACCAGCATCGAACCCCCGATGGCCTGGACCAGGCGCCAACAGATCAGCCAGAGAGCTCCGTGGGTGCCCCTCAGGGGGTCGAGGGAAAGGGCTACCGACGCCAGGGTGAATATGACGAAACCCAGGTTGTATATGCGCACGCGGCCGACCATGTCGCCGAGACGCCCGAGCGACACGACCGCGATGGCTGTGACGAGCAGGTAGCCCATGATCATCCAGAGGAGGTAGCCGATGTTGCCCGGCGCAAGGGGATCGAGACCGATGCCCCGGAAGATGGCTGGCATCGAGATGATGACTATGGACGTGTCCAGCACGGCCATGAACACGCCGAGAGTGGTGTTCGACAGGGCGACCCACTTGTAGGAGCCGTCTGGGTCCGAGCCACCCGGCGGGACGGACGCCCGATCCGGTATCCCATTTTTGGATCCGGCCCGCCGAGCCCTGCCTACGAGGATCACATCCGAACCTTACGCGAACGTGAGGGTACGAGAAAGGTGAGGGGGCTCCCGGGGACCAGGCCGAACCCTCGGGCTGGGATCGGGGAGGGACACGCTACGCTGGACCTTAGGTCCAGTGAACCAGGGGTTCGAACAGTCCAACGGGGGAGGCATTCGTGAAGATATCGCTGTTCATAGAGATACCCGTTCCCAAGCCCTGGGGGGCTGACACCGAGTTCGATGCCTTCCAGTCCAACCTGGACTGGCTCGAATTCGCCGACCGACTGGGCTTCCACGCCGTGTGGTGCACTGAGCACCATTTCTTGGAGGAGTACTGCCACGCCTCGGCCCCGGAGGTGTTCCTGGGGGCCTTGAGCCAGCGGACCAGTCAGCTTCGCCTGGGCCATGGCATCGTCCACGCACCTCCGCCCATCAACCACCCGGCCCGGGTGGCCGAGCGGATCTCGACGCTCGATGTGCTTTCCAATGGCCGGGTCGAGTTCGGCACCGGCGAGGCGTCATCGGTGGCCGAGCTGGACGGTTTCAATGTCGACCCGGGCAAGAAGCGAGAGATGTGGGCCGAAGCGGTGAAGGTGGCCACCAGATGCATGACAGAAACCCCCTTTACCGGTTTCGAGGGCGAATTCGTGAAGATGCCGCCTCGCAACGTCATCCCCAAGCCCCGCCAGAAGCCTCATCCGCCCACGTGGGTGGCCTGCACGCGGCGCTCGACCATCGACATGGCGGCGGACCACGCCATCGGCGCCCTCAGCTTCTCGTTCATCGGCCCGGACGAATGCCGTGAGCTGGTCGCCGGCTACTACTCGAGGTTGCCCGACGCGGTCCCGCTGACCCCGGGGATCAACCCGAACATCTTGTTCACTGGGGGCGACCTGATGTGCGCCGCGACCGACGAGCTGGCCGTCGACCGCTTGCAGGACGCGGGCGGTTTCTTTGGCTACGGGATCACCTACTACTACGTCTGGGGCGAGCACCGGCCGGGCCAGGTGGACCTCTGGGCCAAGTACATGGGCGCCCTGGCCAGCGATGGACAAGGTGGAGGCGAAGGCGACGAGCCGCAGGCTCCCACCGAGGGCGGGCGCCAGGACTGGCAGCGCTTGGGTGAGGCGGCCCGGGAGAACCGTCGGATCCTGGGTGGAGTGGGCAGCCCGGAGCGAATCAGGCAGTGGTGCCGCAAGTACGAAGAGGCCGGCGTGGACCAGCTCATGTTCCTGCTGCCACCCGTGGACGGCGAGCTGATCATGGAATCGCTGGAGCTGGTCGGCAAGCACGTGATCCCAGAATTCCACGAGCGCGACGAGCAGCGGGCCGAGGAGAAGGCCAAGCGGCTGGAGCCGGCCATCGAAGCGATGGAGAGCCGGCGCCCCCACGACGAGCCCCCGCTCGACCCCGCCTACACCTTCGGCGGTGTGCCGGTCAGCTGGGATCAGCGCTCGCAGGCCACCGAAGTGCTCGACGCCATGACCCAGGCCGCCAAGCTGAGGGGCTGAGCTGCTACTTGAGGGCCAGTGGGTTCAGCGGGGTGCCCACCGCGCCGGTCACGCGGAGGGGCGGCGCGACGAGCTGGAATTCGTACACTCCGTCTGAGGCGCAGTCCTCACCGAGTGCTTCGAGGTCCCAGATCTCCCCGAACATCAAGCCCATGTCCCTGAGGCAGAGGCAGTGCATGGGCAGGAAGACAGTGTCGACGTGCATGCCTCCGTGCTCCACCGCCGGGTTGTCGGCGGCCACGGCGGCCACGTCGTGGGTGTGCAACCACTCCGCGCAGGACCAGTGCAGCCCGGCCGAGTGCGCTTCGTAGTTCCTCGGGCTCCGGTTGAACGCGCCATACCATCCCGTCCTCACGACGACCACGTCGCCGCCGCGGATCTCGATGCCGTGGGCATCTGCCACCGCGTCGAGCTCGGAAGGGGTGATGGGATCGTCCGGGTCGGCGGTCGCTGCCCCCCGATGGCGGGCCACGTCGAGGAGCACGCCTCGCGACACGACCCCCCGGGAGACCTGGTCGATACTGCACCGGGTGGCCCCCTGGCTGGTGACCGAGCTGGCCGGGAACCCGTTGTAGAGCAGGTCGTCGTAATAGACGTGGGAGAGCGCATCCCACTGGGTGGCGGCCTGCAGCGGCATCATGATGTAGTCGTCGTTGAACCTCATCGGCCCGATGTCGAACACCGACCCGATCATCTCGGCACAGGCGTTGCCCCAGCCCCGGACCTGCTCGGCGTAGGTGGGCCCGTCGCCGCCATCGATGGTCATGAGGTGGATGGGATTGGTGCGGAATGGCGCCATCCGGCCTTGGGGACCCTGGGCGTCGAACGCCGCTCCCAAGGAGATCACCCGGCCCTGGCGCACCATCGAGGCCGACTCGGCGATCTTCGCCTCGTCGATGAGGTTCAACGTTCCCAGCTGGTCCTGATCGCCCCAGCGGCCCCAGTTGCTGACCCGGCTCGCGACCTTGCGGAACTCGTCGATCGTGGTCAACGAGGCGGCCCTAGAGCGACTCGACGAGCGTGGCGTTGGCCATGCCCCCGCCCTCGCACATGGTCTGGAGACCGTACCGTGAGCCCCGGCGGGCCAGCTCGTGGACGAGGGTCGTCATCAACCGCGCTCCGGAGGCGCCGAGCGGATGGCCGAGGGCGACGGCGCCGCCGTTGACGTTGACCCGCTCGGGATCCACTGACAGCTCCGCCTGCCAGGCGAGGGGCACCGACGCGAAGGCCTCGTTGACCTCGTAGAGGTCGACGTCATCCACGCCGAGGCCGGCCCGCTCGAGGACCTTCTGGGTCGCCGGGATCGGAGCGGTCAGCATGATGACCGGGTCGGTGGCGGCCAGGGCCATCTCGCTGACCCGAGCCAACGGTCGCATACCGAGGCGTGAGGCCATGCTCTCCTCCATGATCAAGAGGGCGGCTGCTCCGTCGGTGATCTGCGAGGAGTTCCCCGCGGTCACCTTCCCCTCGGGGAGGAACACCGGTTTCAGGCCGGCCAGCGCTTCCAAGGAGGTGTCCCGGATGCCTTCGTCGTTGGTCAGCTCCTGGCCCGTCTCGTGGGAAGCCCCGGTCTCGAGGTCGAGCTTCCGCTCCACCACGGGCACGATCTCGCCGCCGAAGCGCCCGGAATCTCGGGCCGCTGCAGCCCGCTCGTGGCTGCGCAAACTGAAGCGGTCCAGGTCCTCCCGGGACAGCTTCCACTGCTCGGCGACCATCTCGGCCGAGATGCCCTGGGCCACCAGTCCCTTGCCACCCAGGTGCTCGTACTGCGCGAACCGGGCGTGCATGGCGGGGGGGTAGGCGGTCAAAAGATCCCCGCCCGCGTTGGAGAACATCGGTACCGAGGTCATCAGCTCCACCCCGGCGGCCACGATCACGTCGCAGAAGCCCGAGACGATCGCCTGGGCCGCGAAATGGATGCTCTGCTGCGACGAACCGCACTGCCGGTCCACCGTGGTGCCGGGGACCTCGACCGGCCATCCTGCGGCCAACACCGCGTTCCGAGCAATGTTCGAGCTCTGCGGGCCAACCTGAGTGACGCATCCCATGATCACGTCGTCCACCAGGGCTGGGTCCAGATCGGTCCGTTTCTGCAGGGCGACGAGTACCTCGGCGACCAGCTCGGCCGGGTTCCACCCGCCGAGAGCTCCCCGCCTCCGACCCAAAGGTGTCCGTACGGCGTCAACTATCACAGCGCTTCGCATGGCCCCCAAGGTACAGCAGCCGTTACCGGATTGCTCCGAGAGCCGACAGGTCGGATTTGATGGCGTCGAAGCGGGCCTGCATCCACGGGATCGTCTCGGCGTGGGTCAGCACGTAGAGCCTCTTCTCCCGGATGGCGGAGAGAACCAGCTCGGCCACTTCGTCGGGTTCGGCGGCCTCCGCATAGCGCTGGGCCATTATCTGCCGGCGGCGGTCGTCGACCGAGACCGCCAGTTGATCCGGTGACGGCAGGGTCTTGGTGCGGACACCCCCGGGGCAGAGGACCGACACCCCCACCTTGGAACCGGCGGCCCGCAGCTCCGCTGAGAGCATCTCGGTGGCCGTGACCACCGCCGCCTTGGCTGGGGAGTAGGCCCCGAGCCCGGCATCGGCGATGAGCCCTTGGCGCGAGGAGGTCGTCACCACGTGGCCATCGTCCTGGGCGAGCAGTCCGGGAAGGAACTCGTTCAGGAGATTCAGCATCCCGAAGACACACACGTCGAAAGCCCGGTGCCAGCCGGCGAGATCGACCGGTGGGGCGGAGATACGGCCGCCGCCGCCAGCCCCGGCATGGCTGCACACCACGTGCGCCGCGCCGTAGCGCTCATAGGTCAGATCCTTCAGAGCGCCTACCGCGGCCGCGTCGGAGACGTCGGTGTGGAGGCCCACCGCGTCGGCGCCCGCGCCATGCAGATCGGCGACCGACGCGTCGATCGCTTCATCGTCGATATCGGCGATCACGACCTTCATGCCTTCCGCCGCGAAACGGCGGGCCATGGCCAGGCCCATGCCGCTGGCGCCAGCCGTCACCACAGCCACCTTGCCCTGCAGTCGATCCATGCCTCCCCCTCCCTCTACCGGGCGTCGCCCAGCCGTCTCATGTCTAGCGTCACGATCTCACCCGGCGTCATGGGCCTGGACCTCCTCGTCGTCGCGAAACACAGTGATCAGGGGCTGATGGGCATCAACCCGCTGGCCGACCGAGACGAGCACCTCGCCCACGATCCCGAGCATGTCGGCGACGATGCGGTGCTCCATCTTCATGGCTTCGAGGACCACGAGCAGATCGCCTTCTTGGACCTGGTCGCCGGGCTCGACCGCGACAGCGACGATCGTCCCTGGAAGAGGGGACGTGGTACCACTCGGGCCACCCTCGTTGGCGGAGCTGGGGAAGCGGGGGTGCTCCTGGAGCTCGACCTGCCACTCCTTCGAGGCTAAGAAGTGGGAATCGCCGTGCGAGGTGACGTGAAAGCGGCGTCGTATTCCCCCCACGACCAGATCGATCTCGGAGGCACCCGTATCAGAAGCTGTCGCAAAACTATTTCCAGGTGGGAGAAGGCGGCGGCTCGTCCAATCCCCAGGGTGTGAGCGGGGGAGAGAGTTGGTCAAAGACGAGCCGCGGCCTTCTCCCTCCCGCGAATTTTGCGACAGCTTCTCAGGTGTGGTCGCCGTGACGACCGTGCACTCGACGTCTGTTCCGTCGACCGAGGCGGTCGTCTGCCGGGATCCTGGCGGGGGCAATGCGACCTCGATATCCCTGTCGTCTGCGAGCTGGAATCGCCAGGTCTGGGGGAGGGCGGGAAGGCTCCTCCAGCCGGGTGGGACGACCGAAGGGGCGAGCAGATCGGAGCCGTCGCGCTGGCGCAGGACGTGAGCCAGGGCCACCGCCGCGTGCGAAGCGACATCGGATGGGATCGGGGGCGAGAGGACCTCGGGATGCTCAGAGAAGAATGCCGTCGAGAGCCGGGCGTCGAGGAACGCGCTGCTTTCCAGCGTGGCGACCAGGAACTCCCGGTTGGTTCTCAGACCGGCGACCCGCAGCCGGCGCAGGGCCCGGGCCAGCCGGTGAGCGGCCTCGGCCCGCGTACCAGCCCAGGCGATCACCTTCGCCAACATCGGATCGTAGTGAGGACTCACCTCCGACCCGCTCCGAACACCGATCTCGTAGCGGATGCCGTCTCCGATGCCGTCCCCGACGGAAGGCTCGATCTCCAACAGCCGCCCGATCGAAGGTAGGAAATCTCGGGCCGGATCCTCGGCGTAGAGACGGGCTTCGATGGCGTGGCCGCGTTGGTCCACCATCTCCTGGGTGAACGGCAGCGGTGCGCCGGCTGCGATCTCGATCTGGGCGCGCACCAGGTCGAGGCCAGTGATCTCCTCGGTAACGGGATGTTCCACTTGCAGACGCGTGTTCATCTCGAGGAAGAAGAACTCTTCGCCGGCTACGAGAAACTCCAAGGTTCCGGCCCCCTCGTACCCGATCGAACGGGTCAACGCGAGGGCCGCGTCGTGCATCCGGGCCCGCAGGTCGGGGGCGAGGTTCGGCGCCGGGGCCTCCTCGACCACCTTCTGGTGGCGCCTCTGCAGGGAGCAGTCTCGATCGAGCAGGTGAACGACGTGGCCGTGCCGGTCGGCCATGACCTGGACCTCGACGTGGCGCGGTGAGGTGAGGTACCGCTCCAGGAACACAGTCGCGTCCCCGAACGACGACATCGCTTCGCGCCGGGCCCCGGCGATGGCGCCGACCAGTTCGGCCGCCCCCTCCACGAGCCGCATGCCCTTGCCGCCCCCGCCCGCGGATGCCTTCACGAGGAGCGGATAGCCGACCGTCTCGGCTCGGAGGGACCATTCCTGTTCGTCGTCGCCTTCGAGGGTGGCACCGGGGAGGAGCGGGACGCCGGCCGCGGCGGCCAGTGCCTTGGCCTCGACCTTCAAGGCCATGGCCCGGATGGCGCTCGGAGGCGGCCCGATCCATGTCAGGCCGGCGGCCATGCAGCGCTCCGCGAACTCGGCGTTCTCCGCCAGGAACCCGTAACCGGGATGCACCGCCTGGGCCCCGGACCGGCTGGCCGCATCGAGGATCTTGTCCATGTCGAGGTACGACTCGGCTGACGACTGACCACCGAGGGGGACGGCCAGATCGGCATCGCCCACGTGGGGCGCAAGGCGGTCGGCGTCGGAGTACACCGCGACCGTGCTGATGCCCATGGCGTCGCACGTCCGCATGATCCGGCGAGCGATCTCGCCTCTGTTCGCTACCAGGATGCGGTCCATCACATCCGCCACACGCCGAAGTTGGACGTGCCCTCGACCGGTCCGCTGTGAACGGCCGACAAGGCGACCGAGAGCGTGCTGCGCGTGTCCCTCGGGTCCACTATCCCGTCATCCCAGAGCTGCCCTGTGGCGAAGAGAGCGGTGGACTCCCGCTCCACCTGGGCCTCGAGGGCCGCCACACCCTCGGGGTCGCGACCGCGCGTGACGATCCCCATCACCCCCGCCAGCTGGCGGGGCCCCATTACGGCGATGCGGTGGTTGGGCCAGCTGAAGACGAACCTCGGGTTGTACGCCCGGCCCGACATGCCGTAATTGCCCGCCCCGTAACTCGCCCCGACCATCAAAGTGAGATGCGGGACGGTCGAGTTGGATACAGCGTTTATCAGCTTGGCGCCGTCCTTTATTATCCCCCGCTGCTCGTAACGGGTGCCGACCATGAAGCCCGTGATGTTCTGCACGAACAACAGCGGGACGTCGATGCGGTTGCACAGCTGGATGAACTGGGCTCCCTTCTGCGACTCCTCGGAAAAAAGGATCCCGTTGTTGGCCAGCACGCCGATCTGGAATCCCCCGAGCGATGCCCACCCGCATACGAGGGTCGGTCCGTAAAGAGGCTTGAAATCCTCGAAATCGGAGCCATCCACGATCCGGGCGAGGAGCTCCTTCACTTCGAACGGCACCCTGATGTCCGCAGACGCGGCACCGAGGAGCTCATCGGGGTCGTACAACGGGTCACGCGGAGACGAGGTGGCGCCCGGGCCCAGCTTGCGCCAATTGAGATGGGCGATGATCTGGCGCCCGATCCCGATGGCATCAGTCTCGGTCTCGGCCAGGTAGTCGGCCAGGCCCGAGGTACGAGCGTGCATCTCGGCCCCGCCGAGCTGCTCTTCGTCAGCGTCTTCGTCAATGGCCATCTTCACGAGAGGCGGCCCCCCGAGGAAGACCTTGGCTGCGTCGCGCTGCAGCACTGTGTAGTCGCTCATGCCCGGTACATAGGCGCCACCCGCTGTAGAGCTTCCGAACACCAAGGTGATTACGGGAATGCCTGCGGCCGACAGCTGGGTGAGGCTCCTGAATATGGCGCCTCCGGGGACGAATATCTCCGACTGCCTGGGAAGGTCGGCGCCTCCCGACTCGGTTAGGTTGATGAGCGGCAGCCGGTTCTCCCGGCTGATGTCCATGGCTCGCAGCTGCTTCTTGACCGTGCTGGCGGTAAGCGTTCCCCCTCGGACCGTCGGGTCATTTCCGACGATCACGCATTCCGTCCCGGCGACGACCCCGATTCCGGTGACCATCCCTCCTCCGATGGGATCACCCGTATCCCATCCGGCAAGCGGTGACAGCTCCAGGAACCAACCGCCGCGATCGACGAGGAGGTCGATCCGTTCCCGGATCAGCAGCTTGCCGCGCTCACGGTGTCGCTCGGTGTACTTGTCGCCACCCCCGGCCAAAGCCTTCTGGCTGGCCCCCTGGATCTCCGCGAGCATGCCGAGCATGGCGGTCCGGTTGGATACGTACGCTTCAGACGAGACGTCGAGACGGCTCTTGATCGACGGCATGACGGATCGTCACCTTAACGCCTGGCCGGGCCCGGGGCCCGGCCTGCCTCTCAGGCGACGATGGTCGTGACGGCCCAGGCTCGCCGGATCATGAGGAATTCGCATCCCTCCGGGCCGGCCGCTTCGGCACCGTAGACGGTCCGGGCGTCGTTGTAAGCCATCGCTCCGGGGCCGAGATCGCGACCCGCGAAGTGGGCGGAGCCGCTCAGGATCCGGATGAATTCACCGTCGGTGTGCCAGTGCCGGGGGAAGGAGTAGTGAGGCGGGAACTTCACGATGGATATCGGAAAGCGGTCCTCACCCGGGAGCGGGTAGACCAACGCCTTCTCCCATACGCCACCGTCCTCGAGCGGTCGCGAGTCCTCTTCGGGCATGACCGGCTCTCGCCCCTCCACAGGCCTGACCAGCGGCTGGGTCCACGGGAGGTGATCGAGGTCGAACAGGTGCAACCCGCGCTGACCTCTCGCCGCGGCGACCTCATCGCCGCCGGTGTCTATGACGTCGTCGGGGACGGTGTCGCCGTCTCGGACTATGTGGTTCTCGGCCCAGGCCCGCCGGATCATCAAGAACTCGCAGCCCTCTTCCCCGGCCGCCTCCGCTCCGTAGACGGTCCGGGCATCGTTGTAGGCCATGGTGCCCGGCCCCGCGGGCCGTCCGGCCAGCATCATCGACCCGGCCAGGACCATGATGAACTCGCCATCGGTGTGCCAGTGCCGGGGGAAGGAGTAGTTGGGCGGGAACTTGACGATCGATACCGGGAAGCGGTCCTCACCCGGGAGCGGGTACATCAAGAACTTTTCCTCGACGTTGACGGGATCGCGGGGTCGGGTGTCTTGATCGGGGGGAACGGGCTGCTGGCCTAGAACCGGCCTGACGGCGGGAGGACGCCAAGGCATGGTATCGGGGTCGAGCACATGAAATCCCCGCTCACCCCAACTGCTGGCCAGGATGTCGTGCCCGACATCTGTTACATCGGCTTGGGTTACTTCAGCTCCGGTCACATCAGCTGGTGCCATGTGAAATCCCCCCGACGCTAGATCCGCTGTCGTCAAGACTCTACTGGAGAATCCGAACTGGAGAATCCGAACTGGAGAATCCGACCCCCGTCAGCCGGCCGCGGCGTCCTCGACCTTCTGGAGCTCTTCGGGGAGGAGGGGATCGTCCATCACCTTGACCATCTCTTCGAGCTGGCTCGGCGCCGAGAAGCCCACCAGCACCGACGTGACGTGCGGCTGGGCGGCCACCCATCCAGTGGCCAGCTGGGCCGAGCTGCGGCCGGTGTCCCGAGCCGCCTTCTCGAGGTTCTCGACCAGGGCGAAGTTGTCGTCGGTCATGTACATGTGGCGGAACGCCTGGCGAGTGCCGAGCCTGGTCTCGGGGCCCGGTTCAACACCGCGGCTGAACCGCCCCGAGAGCATGCCGCCCGCCACCACGCTGAAGGCGAACACCCCGACATGCTCGTCGACGCAGAGCGGGTACAGGGCGCTCTCGCCGTTCCTGACGACCAGGCTGTATGCGCTCTGGATGCTCGCCATGCGGGGCAGGCCGCGTGACTCACTGGCCCTCAACGCTTCGCCCAGCTGGGCCGCGGCGAAGCCCGAACAGCCGACGTAACGCACCTTGCCCGAAGTGACCAGGTCGGCGAGCGTCTCGAGGGTCTCCTCTATGGGTGTGTCGGGGTCGAAGCGGTGCACCTGGTACAGGTCCACGTAGTCGGTCTGCAGCCTGCGCAGGCTGGCGTCGATGGCGCTCATGATGTGCTTGCGGGACAATCCGTCGTCGTTGGGCCCGATGCCCCGCTTCCACCGGGCCGCGTCATCGCCCCGATTCAAGTAGTCGGTGTCGGAATCGCCGACTCTGAGGCCGACTTTCGTGCAGAGGACCACCCGGTCGCGGTGCTTCTTCAGGAGCGGTCCCAGCTGGGATTCACTTGCACCTGCGTTGTAAGTGTCGGCCGTGTCGAAGGTGGACACGCCCGAGTCGATGGCGAGCGACACGAGCTCGGCCGCCGTCCGATCGTCGATCTCACCGAAGCGGGCCCCTCCGACGGCCAGCTTGGAGACCTTCAGGCCAGTGGTGCCGAGGCGCGGGTAGTGCACGTTGCTCAGGTAGCGCTCAAAGCGCCGCGGTCGACATACAGGACCTGCCCGTTCACGTACGAGGATGCGGGAGAGCAGAGCCAGGCGATCACGTCGGCGACGTCCGATGTGGTCGCCATGGTTCCTCCGTGCCCGGTGCGAGCTGCTTCCTCACTGACGCCCATGCGCTCCCAAACCGGCCGGTTCCTCTCGGTCGGAACGAAGGTGGGCGCGACTGCGTTGGCCCTCACGCCCTTCGGCCCCAGCTCCGCCGCGGTCACCCGGGTGATGATCTCGAGGGCCGACTTGGCCGCCGCGTAGGGCGCCACGTACGGCACCGGGTTCTTGACCGACATGGAGGAGATGTTGACGATCGCCCCGCCCCCCGACTCGCTCATGGCCCGGCCGATCTCGCGGCTCAGGATCAGGGGAGCCCACATGATCACCGCGAACTGGAGCTCCCACTCGCTGTCGGGGATGTCCAAGAAGTCGGCGCTGGTTTGGGCGGGCGCCGCATTGTTGACGAGGATGTCCAACTTGCCGACGTTGCGGGCGAAGTCCAGCGTGGCTGCCCGATCGGTCAGATCTACCGTGGTCGCCTCCGCCTTGGTGCCCTGAGCCTTCAGATCGGCGGCCACCGCGTTCGCCCGCTCCGCGTTGAGATCGACGATCAGAATGTCGGCCCCCATGGACGCCAGCTGGCGCACGGTGGCCTCCCCGATACCCCGGGCCGCGCCCGTCACCATGGCTCGCTTGCCCGCCAGAGCGTCTGATCTGTATTGGTCTGTCACTTGCGACACCCCTGTCGTATAAGGCGGCAGGGCGGCTCGGCCGTCCCCCCGACGATGCGTTCCCGGGCATCATAGGAGCGGCTACGGGGCCTCCGGCAAGACGGCTCGGGGCTCTATGCCGGCAACGGGATGCCGTACAGCTCGGCGGCGTTGTCTTGCACGACCCGTTGGCGCACATCCGGTGCCAGCCCGCCGAGCACCCGGGCGAAGTGCTCCCGGGCTCCGGGGTACAGGCATGTCGGATGGGGAACGTCGGTCTCCAACAGGACGTTGCGCACGCCGACGTCCTCTATCAACTTGGTCGGTCCGGCCTCTTCGAACCAGA
>JAFAWZ010000317.1 GCA_019241495.1 Acidimicrobiales bacterium
ATCTCAAGGCCCTCTTGCTCTTCTACTGACATGACCGGTCACTTCCCTCTTCCGCTTTCTAGGACCTCATGAACGAGCACCGGTGGCACCGGTAGGGCGCAATGGCTAGTGGACTTGCTCAGACGCTGGTCTCGGCAGAGGTCCTGACCCGACCGTTCCCACCGCGATGATGGCCGAACGGCCTCGACGCGACCGGACCGGACAGCGGTATCACCGGAATAAGAGCCTTCTTGAAGGTCTCGTTGACCACTCCCGCGGTGGCGGCATACCACGCAGCGGCGGCCGTGGCCACCCCCACCCAGCCGCCCGCCTTGGTGACGTTCGCAGCACTCTGGAATGCACCGATAGTGAGGAGGATGTAGGTGGCGAGAAGGAGCACGAACACTGTAGCCACCGCGCCTGTCACTCTTAGTGAAGCAATGGTCATATAGAACGTGAAAATGGTCCAACAGAGCAGGAACACCCCTGCCGCTACCGGCAAGTCTGACGCCTTCGTGCCCGGGACGATGAACGTGTTGAACACGTAGAACGAGATCCAGAAGGCGCCGTACGAGGAAAACGCCGTGGCTCCGAAAGTGTTCTTCCTGACGAACTCCCACATGCCAGCCAGAAGTTGGACTCCCCCACCAAAGACCAAAGCCAGCGCCAGGGCAGACTTGGCGCCGGCACCCCAGACATTGGTATTGGAAATGCTCAGCGCGAAAGTCGTCATTGCGAAGGCTCCGATGCCTAGTGGCAGCGGATCGGCAACAGGTTGGGCGGCGACCGGACGGACCTCGGCACCTACCAGCGGCTCCCCGACCGCGAACGGAACGTCGGACATTTGCCCTCCTTCGTTCTCGAAGATCGAGATACCACTCGATCCAATTCAAATCGTAACGCGATGTTTGGGATATGGATAAAAATCTTTTGAGGGCGGCGGCGAGGCGAAGCCTGCTGGCCGGGATGGGCGGCTGGACCACGTGGGCTGGATCGATCGGGTTCGGCCGGGGACGGCTTGCGATCGTCCGTCAGTGCTCTCCGGGCTGGGTCGGGAGCCATCCAGTGCCAGCTCGTGGCGCAAGCTGATGCCTTTCCGGCGGGAATCCATCGTGGTCGTCCACGACGCGGCCGTGGCCGATGTGGTGGGCCCGGCTGTCCGAACTGGAGCCGAAGAATTGACGGCTACTGGGAGCCGTGCGCGAGAACTTCGGTGAGCTGGCGGCGGCTTGGCGATCCTTGCGGTCCGTTTTCGGTTTGATATATGCGACACGACAAGCCCGTGAGTCCGCTGCGTTCATCCCAACGGATCGGTGCCGTCGATGAGCACGGTAGGGGAGCCGATGAAACCGAGTCGCTCGGCGTCTTCAGGCGTGTCGACACGCTCGTATGTCACTATCACCGAGTTGGCCAGTCCGGTATCGTGCAGCGCCTGACGGATTCTGTCGTCGGCGGTCTTCCAGTTGGGGCAGTCGTCGAAATAACGCAGCGTTATCCGTTTGGCGGTCATAGCCTGTATCCTTGGTCCCGGGTGGCGGGACGTCTAACGGATCGACTCGACTCTTCGGCGAACCGCAGAGGGGTAAATCGTCGTTTCTTCTATACCTGGAGGGTATCGTGTTGAAGGTCCTCTAGCGCGTCTTGAATGGCACGGTGGAAGGTGGGGTAGGCGTAGATCATTTCTTGTAGCACGTTGATGGGTGTCTGGGCGTGTACGGCGAGGGTGAGCATGCCGAGTACTTCGCCACCGGCTGGTCCGACGGAGGTGGCGCCGACGAGCACGTTTCGGTCGGCGTGTGCTGCAAGATGAGTCCCTGGTTACCGGCTTTGTGGATCCATCCCCTGGCCGAGCTGGGAAAGTAGGATTTCCCGATCCGGATCTGTGTTCCTTGCGCCGCCGCGGCGGCGACGCGACCGGGTCCGATGAGGCGGCCCTCTCCTCGCAGGAAGCGGCCGCCGTTGGCTTCGAAGCGGTCGACTGCGACCTTGTCGTTCCAGTTGTCGGTGGCTTCGTCTCGGATCCGCGCCGCTGGATCCTCCGGACGTTCTCTCACCGCGATCATGTGATAGCAGGGCCCTCAAGGAGCTCCTCGAGCGCACCCTGAAGTTGGTTGGTCGAGCCACCAGCCGCCACCCGGGCACGCAACCGCGACCGCCGAGCGGCAAATAACCGGTGCTCAGCCTTCGACGATTTGGGGGTTCCGAACTTGGGCGGCGAATTGGCCGGCCAACGAGGCGAAGAACCCAGCCAATTCCTCTTTGGTGATGCTGTCGTCGACGCCACTGGGCCAGGGCGCGCGCGACTTGGAGAGGAGGGCTACGGACTCGGAGAGGCGGGCTTCTGCAGGTCTTCAACGCCGTCTCCATCGTCGGCGGGCTGCGTGGCCCACAAGTTCTTCAACACCGCCCCCGGCCCTGACCTTCGCGCCCGGCCCGTATCACCACGACGACATGGTACGAGTCGATGGGGGCTCCCGGTACTGGTTTAGTTCGAAGTGCCCCCGTTCGATTCGTGATGGGCCCACCCGGAGGCCCATCACCACCACATCATACGGGTTCCCCATAGGGCGACCCGGCCGTCGGTCGGGCGGTTTGGGCAGTCCCCTGCTCGGACCGCCTACCTGCCCAGGAGCCGGAGCGGGGAACGGGTGGTCAAGGGTCGGAGCGAGCGCCAGCGAGCAAAGAGCGAGAACCGGAGCGGAGGCGCAGCCGGAGCGGAGGCTCGCAGCAGCCCTTGACGAGCCGGGCCCGGGCCGGCACCCCGCAGCAGCCGCCATCACCTGGCGCACCACCACACCCGGGCAGCCGGCGCCCGGTTCTCCGCAGGGGAGTGCAACTGTCTGGAAGGTTCGATGTGGCCCTCCGCTGCGCACGAGGGGAGGGCATTCACCGGCTCTAGGGGGATGAAGGCCGCCGAGCTCTCAGCCCACCGGCCGTGACGTCAAGACGATCCTGTGTCCTGATCCGCGGCTGCCTTTGTCCCCACCTCGACGGCATCGGAGAAGGTCACTTCCCCGCATGAGGTGAAGTCGTGCCTGGCAGGCGGTCTCGTCTCTAGACGGCTACGCCCGCCGGAGTGCGACGAGAAAGGCGTCGGCGATCTGGTCGAGCGATTCCTCGGTCGCCAAGACTGCCCAGGACGCGTCACCGTAGGTCACGATCCAGCGGCGGGTCTGGGTCAAGTCCTGGCGGAACAGGCGATCGATGCCGGCGTCGATGAGGGGGACGAGGCCGGGCGGCGCCCCGCGGAAGGTCGTGGCGAAGCTGGGGTCGGCCAGGTTCGAGTCGAGGAGTCGGAACAGGTCCCAGGCGTCGGACGCCCTTTTCGCCACGTCGTGGCGGTCCTGGATCGAGTGCAACTTCATGGCCACGATGGCGGCGGGAGTGGTGACCGGCACCACCGCGGTCGCGTCGGTGCCCCGGACCGTAATGGTGCACCGGGTTGCGGTCTCGAGGGCCCACCGGTGGGCCAGAATGAAGAGGCGGGCCCGGTCCGGCTCGATGTCGGCTGCTTCGTCCGGGTTGACCGGTGCGGTCTCGATGATCTCCACCCGGGCCCCGGCCACCTCCACCCGGTTGGGAGGGTCCCCAGGGTGGCGGCGGGCCACACCGGAGGCGACCAGGCTGTCGGCGACCGAGGTCCCGCTGACGGCCACCTCGGGGTCGCCGGCGACCAGGTCGACATCTGCGGTGGCCCGGTGCACTGGCTAGACGGCAGGTGACGGCGAGCCCTCCGATGACCGCGGTTGGCACCCGGGAGCGCCCGACCACGAGGCCGGCCGCCCGGACCAGCGCCTCGATGTCCGGTCCGCCCCGCAGGTAGACGGCCTCACCAGACACGGACCACTCCGTCCGGGCTCCATTGCGAGAGGATCTCCCGGCCCCGGGACCGGTCCTGGGCCAGGTCCAAGGCCACGACCACGGGGTGGGCCACGGGCCAGCGCCGCCAGCGGATCCCATCCGGGTTGGCCCGGGCGGCCAAGGGTGTCGGGGCCAGCGCAACCGTCGCGGCCCGGGCGTCGTAGGGGCACTCTCCCAGGGTCCGCAGGGCTCGCGACAGATCGACCGGTGAGGCGACGTAGATGTCCGGGAGCTCCGTCCCGCCGGTCACGACCGGTGCGCCCAAGGTGGTCGCGGCCACGTCGCCCGAGACCACCCAGTCATCGTTCGGCTCCGCCGGGCGGGCGACCGCCACCCGGGCCGGTACCCATGATTCGGCCAACGTGTCGAACAGCTCCGGGATCAGAGGTTCTCCGGCGCGATTGATGAGGGCGTGCTCGCGCAGGAGCTTGACGGCGTCGTGCACGCTGGACGGCGCGGCGCCCACGGCCGCCGCCAGCTGGCGGACCGACGGCCCACCTTCCGTGGGGTGCATGAGAAGATACAGACCCGCCCCTACGCCGATCGCGCCCCTGATCGGCCGGTCGGACGCCTGCCGGTGCCTGGACAGCGGTCCGAGGGTCGTGTCATGCACGAACAATCCGTGCCCACGCAGCCACAGCTCGCCTCTGCGGTCGAGGTAGCCCCATCCCTGCCCGCGGAGCAATTCCCGGGCCGGCCCCATCAGCTCGTCGCCGACCACGACCACCAGGTCAGACCGGTCCTTCGTCCCGGTCCGCCGGATCAGATCCCGGATGCGGTCGACACCGGCCACCGAGACAGCTTTGACGTGAACGGCCAGGGGACCATCCGGACCGTCGATCACGAGGTCGGGCTCACCAGGGGCCCGTGGGAACCGGACGGCAAGGCCGGTGGCCGCCAGAGCGTCGGCCAGCGTCTGGAGAGCGTCCGTTTGGAGGTCCTGGCCCGATGTCCTCACGACCTAGATACTACTCAGACTGTACGGTGATCGGTAATAACCGAGCGCCGAACGACCTGAGATTCGCATGTTCTCATGCAGGCCTTGGTCAACACGTGGGTGCAGGTGAGCCCACCCGGCACCGTGGTCCGCCACTACGCCGTGCTATGGGCCATCTTCAACCACGCCGTGAACACCGACCTACTCGGCCGCACGCCGTGCCGGGGGATCAAGGTGCCGGGCCGCCGAACCGCGGGAGTCGCCGCTGGTCGACGCGGTCGACTCGGCCCGGCTCTCAGCGGCCACGCCCGCCGGCATGGAGCTCATGCCCTACCTGGGGGCGGTACTCGGACTGCGTTGAGCCGAGGTCGCCGGCCTGCGGATAGGGGCGCTCAACTTCCTGGCCCGCACCATGACCGTCGAGCGCCAGCTCACCCGGGGGGAGGGCGGGGTGGTGGTCACCGAGAAGCCGAAGACCCGGGCTGGGCGGCGGACCATCTCTGTCCCGGACTGGCTGATGGACATGCTCTCCGCCCACCTGGCCGCCCGGTGTCTCACCGGTGCCAATGCCGATGCGTGGGTGTTCGTGGGGCCCGACGGGTTGGGCCTCGACTACGCCAACTGGCGGACCCGGGTCTGCCGGCCGGCGGTCGAGCGGTGCGGACTGGGTGGGTTGCGCTTCCACGACCTTCGCCACGCGGCCGGGACGGCCATGGTGACCGGCGGGGTGGACATGAAGACGGCCCAGGCCCGGCTCGGGCACGCCAGCCCGGTGACCACTCTGCGCATCTACGCGCAGGCGACGCCGCAGGCTGACCGGGAGGCGGCGAAGACCGTAGGCGAGGTGTTCCGGCCGGCGCCGGACGCCTCGGAAGGCGAGCCGGGGCGCGTACCGTCAGAAGGTCTGCGGTATGAATGCGGCATAGTCCCGATAACTCGGAAAGAGGCCCTGAACAGGACTTTTCCAGTGGGGCTAGGTGGAATCGAACCACCGACCTCAGCATTATCAGTGCTCGACCCCGGTACCGCGTGGAATGGGTAGGTACTGGCTGGCGCTCCAAACCGGCCGATGGGACCTGCACGGCTATGACCTGCACGGCTCTGAATTGGGTGGAACGCGCGATAAACGCGCGATGGACACCGATCGAGGAGCCCGGCTGGGCGAGATGTTGCACCATGGCAGGCACCGGTCATCCTGAGGGCATGTCATAGGTGCTGGCCGCTGACCGCAAGACTACCCGTCCAGAAGTGGTCGTTCACGCCAAGTCGCCGCGCGAGTGCGCCGCCCAACTGGGTGTCCCTCCTCTGCCGATCCGCGACGACGAGACGCTGGTCATCCAGCAACCAGCCGGGCTACAAGACCGCCAACCGGCTGTCTGCCGTCGCCAGTCAGGCGGTCGGCACTTACGTCCACGTCGTCACCGACGACGTCCCCGGAGCACGTCGTGACCGGCGAGGAGGCGCTGACTGCCCTCATCGACACGCCCGAGCAGATCCGCGACCTCACCCTACTTACAAGCGACCTAGACGACATCTGGAGTCACGGTTCCCACCGGCGGTTCTGCGGCTGCCACGTTCCCTCGGCGCTTCCGTCGAGAAGGGGGTCGAGGCAAGGCCGGACGATCCCGAGCGCTTCATCGAGCGTCGTGCCCAGGGGTAGCAGCCAGCGGCGCGCTTCTGCGGCGTAACCGCGTTGCCACAGGGGTCGGTCCGGTACGTCGAAGCGGCCTGGCAAGACGATGCCCCGCCGTTTGGTCTCCGATGACAGGGCTCGCAGTGTCAGGCCGGCGTCGAGTTTCGCGCCCGTAACCATGCCGACGAGATCGATGAGGTCCTTGTATCGGGTCGAGGGGAGCTGCTGCGGTCCGTAGCGCTGGAACGTGGCGACGATCTTGTCGGCGACGTGATCGGCCAGCGGGTATGCGCGGTATCCGTGTTGCTCAACGTCGGGCATGATGATGCGTGCGAGCGGAGGCACGGGATCCGGCTCGCCTGTCATTCGAAGATCCGAGCCGACGAGATCGACACGGAATTCCACCCACGGCGTGGCACCCACGTACGCTGTCACCGGTAGGCGGATGCCGGCGTTGGCGTCACCCATGGCGCGGGCGGGACCGAACTCGAACCGGAACCAGTCGCCGATGTCTCGACGAACCGCCTCCCGCAGGTCCGCCTCCGCGACCTCTGCCGCCCTCGCCCGGTAGACATCCACATCGATCGTGGCGCGCATACCGAGGTCGCGGGCCAATAACGCGGCGGCCCCCTTTACGATCCATCCGTCGTCGACGCTGTACAGCCGCTCGAGGAGGCGGTCATAGGCGATCTGCCGTTGGAGTTGCTGCAGGGACCACCGTCCTTCCTTCGCCACTGTCTTGAGGCGGTCGGTCAAAGCTCGCCGGAAGGCAGCAGGGTTGGCGTACCGGCGATTCTCGGTCACGAGTCACGTTTCGCGGCCGCGTGTGCGATCGACGCCTGCGCGTCGCCGAGCCATTCCTGTGCGTGACGGTCGCCGCTCAGGTCGAGAAGCCAGCGCAGTGCTCCGAGGCCGTCACCTCGGCGCAGTCCGAGCTGCGCCGCGACGGAAGCCAGCGTCTCGGCGAAGGTTGCGGGGTAGTCGAAGCCACCCCGGATGGCGTCCGTCACGACCCGGCCGACCGCCTCAAGATCCTCCCGCTCGGCGAGAAGGTCGGCGGCGATCCGCGAGGGGCGAGTCACCGGCAGACCGCGAAGCGCGCTCCAATCCGCGTCTGTGAGTTTCCCGACGTGGGGCCGGACATCGCGGCGCCGAGACTGCTTGCGGGCCGGCAGGATGAACTCGTGCCGATCTGCGGACAGATCTCCGAGTCCGTAGAGGGCCGCGGCGGAGCGATGCGAGACCACGCCCTGCTCGACGGAGCGCTCCCAGACTGGTATCTCGGGAGCGAGCTGGAGCCAGGCGGCACGAAGATCCAGGTGGTCGACCGGCGGAACGCCCCTGAGTCGGTAGACACCGTGGGCCACGCGCTCCAGGACACCGTTGCCAATGAGCCTGGTGAGCGTCGCTTTCGACACCCCCGAATCCTCTGCCTGCCGCCTGGTAACCAGGCCCCACTGATCCTCAGCAATCGGCGCGAGACGAGCCAGTGTGGGATGAGCAGGCACTACTACAGTATAGCTCATAGTTGAGCTACTTTGCAGGTTAGCCAGACTGCTATCCCTGCAAACATGCTCATCCTTGAGCCGTTCCGCAGGAGTAACACCCCTTATCCACGACCGGTCGCCGCGCACCTCAAGACGAACTCGTCCGCGATAACCACGAGCACCAAGGAGCGACCCTTACCACCCGACATTATGTGGGCACCGGACAGAATCGACTCTCCGACGGAGGCCGGAGCCGACTACAAGTGCCATCTCGCCAGGGGGCCGTAATCAGATGCGCCGTTGTTCTTGGCGGTCAGAGCCGAAGAAGTCCGGGTGCCCCGAGCCGAACGGGGCTACTTCCGAGATGGCGGTTGGCCCACCGGGGAGCCCTGACAATGGTCAGGGTAGCGGGAGCGCTTGACGCCGATCGCCGATTCCAGGGCGGTCACCCCCAGATTGGCGTCAACCCTCCGACGCCCGAGATCGGATGTTCTGCGTCATCGGAGAAACAGGCCTTGATTCGTTATTAGCTTGTTAGCTAACCTCCAACGCATGGCCGACGAGACGAGCGTGTTTAAGGCTCTGGCCGACCCCACGCGCCGCCAGATCCTCCAGGATCTCAGGGGCGGCGAGATGTCCGCCGGCGACATCGCCGGTCGTTTCACGATCAGCGCCCCGTCGATCTCGCGCCACCTCGGTGTTCTGAAGGGCGCCGGGCTGATCGCGGAGCGGCGCGATGCCAATCGGATCTACTACTCGCTAGTCGAGGAACGCCTCGCAGTCTGCGTCGGCCGGTTTCTCTCTGTCGTATGTCCCGAGCAGGTCGTGATGCGCCGTCGCCGGGGGGCAGCAGCTTCGGACCGCAGTTCCACGCGATGACAAGCGCCACATGCCCGTGCCCGCGGACAGCGTCGATCCTCGTGGCTCCACTCACCCTTGGCACCTTGCTGATCAACCTGACCGGCTGGGGTCAGCAGGCATGGATCGAGCATCAGTACGCGGCGGCAATGTCGTCAGTGCTCTATTGCGCTGCTCTTGCTCTCGGCGGCCCGGCCGCGATGGCTTGCACCATCATCCGCCGACCGCGCGACCCGACAAGCCGCTGGAGACAGCTGCTCCGAATCGAGGAACGGACCTTGATCGCGAGCGTTCCGGCGTTTCTGCTACTTCTCGTCGCAGCCGCCGCGGCGGCGGTCATCTGATACCGAACGCCGACTCGGGATCGATAGTTGCCTCTGCAAGTACTCGATGCGAGCGCGCCTTCCACGCCTACCCCGCGTCGTCTCCAACGACGGATTCCGGACATCAGCTCACGACGCTGCGCGTATCGACTTCATGATCAGGTGGTCGAGCTGCTCGGCGCGCTCCGCCGCGGCGGTCCATTCCGGCATCTGCCAGCCCATCAGCACGACTCTTTCATTCGCCGCGTGCAGGATGAGCCGGAGAGCGCAGACGGTCTGTGCGTTGACGCCCCGAGAGTCGGTTCCGAAGCCAGCTCTGGTCGGCGTGAGCAAGCCGGGCTGACCCTGCGGAGGGGCAAGGACCGCTTGAGCGAGCGCGTACCAGGCCGAGTGCATGATGTCGGACTGGTAGCTCCACAGCGTCTGGCCGAGCGTGCTGCCGGCGATGTCGACTAGGACCTTTGTCGCTTCCGGCCCGGGAGACGGCCGCCGTGTGCCGGCGACCTCGATGTCCGCGGTGCTGTCACCAAGATGAAGAGGCCATCCGAAGACGTGCGCGACGGTCTTCATGTCGTTCTCGACCTGCTTGCCCTTCGGCCGGAAGTCCTTGATCCGCTGCTGCTGGCGGGCGCTGTGAATCCGCTCGACCAGACCGCGGCGGACCCGCTCCTCGACGCCGATCGAAGCGTCGTTCAGCCAGGCCGACACGACGGACGCTTCAACGACGGCTCGGACGAGGACGAGATGGCCGTACACGGGCGGTCGGTCTGTGTCGAACAGCGCCGCGTAGGCCCGCAAAATGGTCCGACGCGGCGAATAGAGTTACGGCTCCGAAGGTGTGGGCTCCCTGGACGGGTTCAGTCCACGTCGACTTGCCTCTGGACGACTGCACCTCGGCCGCCAGCTCGTCCATGCCCTTCGACGGCACCGCCGGCTGACGAGCCGACATCGCGTCGATCGCGTCGCAAACCTCACGGATCACTGTCACTGTCGGAGCCATCGCCTCGCGCCACGCCGGCGTGCCATCATCAACCGGACCTACTTCGCCGTCGCTCATGGCCGGGAAGGTACCGCGATGCTGGAACGGTAACGGCCGTCTCGTGGGGTGTGGGTCTCTGACCCTCGTCACTCAGGAAAGCGCCGATCGGCCGACTACGAGCGCCCCGGGGCACCCCGCAGCTTTCCGGCTACTCGGGTCTGTGCGCGCGTTTTGCGCCGCCCAGGTGGTGGCTTGCAGTCCCGGCTGACCGGCGTCAGAGCGGTGGCGTCGTCGAACTAGCGGGTGACAGAGCGATCTGTGGCAGAACTTGGCAAGGCGCTTTCGGTGCCTCTTGAACGATGGGCGTATCATGCGCCGGTGGTCTTGGGCACCCGTTCACCTCGCTGGTCGGTTGTAGCGCGCCGATTCAACAAGCGCCGATGGGTTCGGTGTCGACTCCAGAGTTAGCCGTGGCAGTCGCCAACGCCGGTGGTGTCGGTAGCATCACCGCGCTGGGAATGCCGGCTGAGTTCCTCGACAAAATGCTCGCCGACATGGCGGCCAGAACCCCTGGCTCGCTGGCGGTCAACTTCCTCACCGAGCAGGTAGACCGCGAGGCGGTCGCCGCCGCAGCGGGCCGGGTCCGCATCATTGACTTCTTCTGGGCCGACCCCGACTCGTCCTTGATCGAGATCGCTCATAGAGGCGGTGCTCTGGCCTGCTGGCAGGTTGGCTCACTGGATGAGGCTCTCGCCGCCGTCGATGCTGGCTGCGACATCGTTGCAGCTCAACGAACTGAGGCAGGCGGGCATGTCAGAGGCCGGACACGACTTCGGTCTTTGCTGGAGTCGGTACTCGCGAGGATAGATGTTCCGTCCTGGCTGCCGGCGGGATCGGAGATGCCCAAAGCTTCGACGCGGTTATGGAAGCCGGGGCCGCAGAGGCAAGGGTCGGGACGCGCTTTGTTGCCACGCTTGAGTCAGGCGCTCATCCCCTCTATAAGCAGGCGGTCGTCGATGCAGGGCCAGGCTCGACTGAGATCACCGACGCCTTCTCGGTCTGCCCGCTTTGTGCGACGCTGCCTCGGGCTCGAGTGCTGCAACCCTGCATCCACGAACTAGAGAAACTCCCAGGCGACGAGGTCGAGGAGACGATTCTTGCGGGCCAGCGCATCACTCTGCCCAGAGGACACGGTCTGCCCCCCGGATCGGCGGCGACAGGTCAGATCCATGCGATGGCCATGTACGCCGGCGAATCGGTCACCGGCATCAGTGACATCGCACCCGTGGCCGAAATCATCCACTCGTGGTGGCCTACTGACGCTTCTAGGTGAGTCATCAGCCGACACCGATCGCCGACTACGAGCGCCATGTCAGGACGATTGGGGTTACATCGCTGTTCGATTTGCGTTCACATTCTGCACCCAGCAGAGACCACCGGCCCGGTTTGACCGGGCCGTGTACAGCCCGCGCTCAGCCAGATCCTGGGGCTGCTTGACTTTCGCGCCGTGAGAGAGACTCGACTCATACTCACTTGCGGGTTGCCGGGCGCCGGCAAGACCACGCTCGCAACACAGCTCGCCTCTGAGCGAAGCGCCGTGCGCCTCACCAAGGATGAGTGGCAATGGGCGCGCGTGTCAAGTCCGTGGGACAGGCCCACAGGCGAGAGGATCGAAGAGCAACTTTGGCGGCTAGCCCAGGAGATCCTGCGCCTCGGGCTCAGTGTTGTCCTCGACTTCGGTCTCTGGGCGCGGACCGAGCGCGACGAGATGCGAACCGCGGCTCGGGCCCTTGGGGTTGGAGTCGAACTGCACTACCTTGAGGTGCCTTCCGACGAGCTTTGGCGGCGCCTTGAGGCTCGGAACTCCGCATCCCCCTGGGACAGGGAGCCGATCAGTCGCAACGACCTCAACCAGTGGCTAGAAGTCTTCCAACCTCCCGATGCTTCAGAGCTGGCGCTGTTCGACCCACCGCGGGAATCAGGCTGAGGCTGCACTCCCCGGACGTATCGAAGAGCAGATCGCCGACTCGGCGTCGGCGGTTGTTTCCGCATCCGAACTAACCCGAAAATGAATCAGGCCGCGGGCTCGAGGGAGACTTTGTAGCCGAGGGCTTCGAGTTGGCGGACGTGGTTGCGTCGGGCTCGGTCACCGCCGGCGCGGGTGTCGTAGAAGCCGGGCCCGAGGTCTTCGAAGCGGGCTTGGG
>JAFAWZ010000006.1 GCA_019241495.1 Acidimicrobiales bacterium
CACCCCTCCTCGTACTCCCACTCCCCGCGGCTCTCCTCGATCCGGGGGTTGACGATGGTCACGGGCTCGCGGTCGGGCATCTGGTAGACGAAGAGGCGCTTCTGCACCCCGACCTGCGGGGCGGCCAACCCCAGGCCGTGGGCCTCGTGCATGGTCTCGACCATGTCTTCGGCCAGCTTCACCAGCTTGCCGTCGATATCAGTGACCTCCAAGGAGCGCTGGGTGAGCACGTGGTCGCCGAACTGCCGGACAACGTAAGGAGCCACATAGGCATGGTACAGGCCACCCGCTGATGGGCCGCCGGGCCGCCATTAGCGTCGTCTGAGTCATGCCGCACTACTTCGACCGGACTTCCGAGGCGCCTTCACGCCCACACCAGGTGGACCTCGTGCTGGCCGACTGGCGGGCCGAGCTGGTATCCGATCGGGGGGTGTTTTCCTCAGGGGCGGTCGATCCGGGCACGCTGGAGCTGCTCCGGGCCGGCGGCCGCGCGCCGGAGGACGGCTCCGACCTGGTCGACGTGGGGTGCGGGTACGGCCCCATCGCGCTCACTCTCGCCCATCGCTTCCCGGCCTGCACCCTCTGGGCGGTGGACATCAACAAGCGGGCCGTCGAGCTGACCGGCGCCAACGCCCAGCGGTTGGGGCTGCCCAACGTGCGGGCCGTCGCACCGGAGGCCGTCCCCCCCGAGGTTCGCTTCGCGCAGATCTGGTCCAACCCGCCGATCCGGGTTGGCAAGGCCGCCCTGCACGACCTCCTGACCACCTGGCTGGCTCGGCTGGCTTCAGGTGGGGAGGCCCGGCTGGTGGTGCAGAGACATCTCGGGTCGGACTCGCTGGCCGCCTGGTTGCGCGGTGAGGGCTACACGGTCGACCGGGTGGGCTCGAAGAAGGGTTACCGCCTGCTCCGGGTGACGAGATGAGACAGCTCCGGCCAACCGACGTCAAGCGCCTCCATCGGGAGTGGAACCGCCGCAGCAGCGGCCGGCTGTCGCTCCTGCTCGACGGGGTCCAGTCGCCGTACAACGTGGGAGCCATCGTGCGCACCGCGGCCGCCTACCGGGTGGAGCACATCTACCTCTGTGGCCAGACCGCGCCCCCGAGCAGTTCCAAAGCGGCCAAGGTCTCGCTCGGCACGGATCGCTACTTGTCGTGGTCGGCGTTCGACCGGGGTCGCGACGCGGCCGACTCCGCTCGGGAGGACGGGTTCGTGGTGATCGGGATAGAGCTCGCCGACGCGGCCGTACCGTTGCACCAGCTGACGGCCAGCCCCGACGTGTGCCTGGCTCTGGGCAACGAGGACCACGGCCTGGCGCCCGCCACGCTCGATGCCTGCGACGCGGCAGCCTTTCTGCCCATGTTGGGGCGGGTCGGGTCGCTGAACGTGGCCACCGCGGCGGCCATCGCGCTCTACGAGATGAGGCGGCAGGGCTGGGCCTAGGTCCGTGGTCGGACAATCGGACCCCTTGAGACCGGCCTACATATGTGTGGGTCAACCGACCACTATTGAATCGACGGATGCCGAGCAAGGGCGTCGTGGTGGGCCAGAAGCTCGAGGCAACGGGCCCTCTCGTCGTCGCCCAGGTCGGCAGCGTGACGCACGGCCAGGGGCCGTATGGCGATGCCGCCGCGAGGCCGGAAGTCCCCGAACACCCGCAGGTACCGGGGGGTGAGGACCGAGCAGAGGTCGTCGGCGATGCGGTTGACACAGTCCTCGTGGAAGGCTCCGTGGTTCCGGAATGCTCCGAGGTAGAGCTTCATGCTCTTGCTCTCGACGCAACGAGGCCCGGGGATGTAGTGAACGTGTATGCGCCCGAAGTCGGGCTGGCCGGTCATGGGACAGAGGCTGGTGAACTCGAGGCAGTCCAGACCGACCACCCAGTCGGCGCCGGGATTCTGGTTCGGGAACGCCTCGAGCATCGACGCATCGGGATCGTCGTAGCGGAAGGCGGTGTGATGGCCCAGCTTGGTCAAGCCGGTGACATCAGCGGTCCCGGGGTCCGGGCTCATCGGCTCGGCTCCCCAGGCCCGCGGTACTCCACCCCCGACGTGCAGGTCTCCCGGACCACGACCTTGGACAGGCGCAGGGGCCCCCCGGTCAGCTGGGTCCAGAGCCAGCAGGCCAGGTTCTCGCTGGTCGGGTTCTCGAGCCCGTCGATTTCGTTGAGGTAGTTGTGGTCTAGGAGCGCGTGCAACGGCTGATACGCCTGCTTGATCTCGGCGAAG
>JAFAWZ010000138.1 GCA_019241495.1 Acidimicrobiales bacterium
GGGCCCGGTCGGCCGGGGCCAGCACGACCAGGAACTCGTTGGGGGCGAGAACGCCCTTCGGGGCGATCGTCCGGCGCAGGTCCATCTCGCGGGTCAACCGGCGCCCGATCTCGACCGGTTGCAGGCCACCGCGGAAGGCTCGGGCGAACACTCCCTCGACCATGCGCTCGAGGCGCCGTTCGAACTGTTGTAGTCCCATGGCCTCCCAGAGCGTACCCGCCACCAGGCTCCGGCGGTCGCCAGTCCGCTATGCTTCTTTCTCCCCATCACCACTCGGGCGAGTGGCGGAATTGGCAGACGCGCAGGATTCAGGTTCCTGTGTCCGAAAGGATGTGGGGGTTCAAGTCCCCCCTCGCCCACGCCTTCTGGGTGCGCGGATGCCTTTCGTGTAGTTACTTGGTCGTAGTCTTGGGTTGGGCGGCACAGTTAACATTCAGCCGTGGCGAACGGGCGCCGTCGTTGGCGCTCTGGAAGGCAACCTCGCGACGAGTCGGCCAACCGTGCTCTGGCCGACCGGATCGACGCCCTCAAGGGTGAGGTCAGCCGAGCCCGCTCGCAAGCCGAGATGCGAGCCGGCACCATTGAACCGGCGGGTGGTGAACTGGCGGGTGGCGACGGCGCAGCCGGGGGGTGGCGCCGACGTGCGTGGATCTGGAGGTGGTGGATCGCGCTGGCCGTCGGGTTGTTGCTGGTCGGGCTGGTGGTCGGCCTGGTCGTGGCCGAGCCCGGGCGGGCCAAGCCGCGCCCGGCGATCACCGTACCCGTGACACCCAGACCGCCAACTTTGCCTCCCACGCCCGGGCCCACCGCGACTGTGCCGTCCATCACCGTGCCACCCACCGTGCCACCCACCACAGTTCCGACGGCTCCCGGGCCCACCAGCCAACCTCCCCCTCCGGCCATCGTCGTGGTCCAGCCCGGCCAGAGCTTTTGGACCATCGCGACGGGGCTGGTTCAACAACGGCTGAGAACGCCGCCCACGCCCGCCCAAGTGGGGCCCTTCTGGCTGGATCTGATCGCCGCCAACGCGGCCCGCCTGCCCGAACCCGGGAATCCCGACCTGATGTACCCGGGCCAAATGCTGGTGGTGCCCGCTTCCTGACAGCCGGACAGAGTTGTATGGTTGGACCAGCCAATTTGCGACCAGGAAGGGAGGGTCCGCGTGCGCCCTGTCATGCGGCGGTGGGAGGTGAACGACCTCGAGACCGCCCGCAAGATGGTCTCCGACGAGGAGCGCCAGGCCCTCGAGCGAGCCGAGCAATTGCGCCACGAGGCCGAGGAGCTCCTCCAGGCGGCCCAGGAGCGATCCGGGATCCCTCCCGCCAGCGAGGAGCCAGCCGAGGGCGAAGAGCCAACCGAATTGGTGGAGCTGCGGAACGAGGTCGAGACCCTGCGGGCCCGCTGCGCCGAGCTGGAGGCTAAGACGGCCGAACCGACTTCCCCGGAGGAGGGCGCCCCGACTGGGGGACTTGCCCCACTGGCCACCGAGGGCCTGCCCTCAGGAGAGCTGCTGAACAGCTTCGCGCAACGGATGTCACAGGACATCGAGCGGCTCATGGAAGAGGCAGGGGCGGCCGCGGCCCGCCTCCACCTCCAAGCCGAGGAGGACATGACCCGGGCCAAGGAGCAGAGTGCCCGGATCCTCTCGATGGCCAGCAAAGAAGCCGAGGACCTGCTGGCCGCGGCGGTCAAGGCCATCGAACGCGACACGATGGGCGCCCAGAGCGCGAGGGAACAGGCTGAGCGCGAGAACGAGGTGGCGGGCGCGGCCCGCCAGGAGGCCGCCGGCGTGCTCGGCCAGGCCCAGCTCGACGCCGACCAGATACGCGAGGGCGCCCGGGAGGAATCGCGCCGCATGCTCGAAGAGGCTCGCGACGTGTCGGGCCGAGCTGTGGAAGAGGCCCAGGACGAGTCTCGCCGCATAGTCGAAGAGGGCCATCTCGCCGCTCGTGAGGAAGCGCGGCTGTTGAGGCGGGAGCTGGCCGACGAGGTCTCGAAGCTTCGAGCGGCCATGAACAGCGCCAGCGAGACACTCGAGCGGTTCACCACCATCGAGCCGGACGGGGCCCAGCCCGCGGGCGGTGAAGCCGACCCGGAGGCCAAGGACTCCGAAGAGCCGGCCCCATCGAACGGGACGGCCGCTGGTCAGACGGCCGACGAGGAGGTTCGCGGCTGGTCGGGCTGATCGGGCCCATCCCCAGGTGACTCATTCGCACGGCCCGGTCGCCTCTCGGGAGAGAGACGCCCGCCTCTTGCTAGCTGCTCTGGCCCTCATCGTCGCGTTCATGGCGGGAGAGGTCGTGGCCGCCGTCCTGGCCAGCTCCCTCGCGCTGCTGGCCGACGCCGGCCACATGCTCACCGACGCCGGAGCCCTGGGAGCTTCCCTCTGGGCAGCCCGATTGGCGGGGCGCCCGGCCGGGGGAGCGATGACCTTCGGGTTCAAGCGGGCGGAGATACTGTCGGCCTCGGCCAACGGGCTGACGCTGGCGGTGGTGGCGGCCGCCCTCTTGGTGGGGGCAGGGGTGCGCCTGGTCCACCCAGCCACCGTCGACGGGGCAACCGTCCTCGTCGTCGCCCTCGTCGGAGCAGCCGTGAACCTGGCCGCGACATCCATCCTCCACCGCGCCGACCGCCAGAAGCTCAATGT
>JAFAWZ010000153.1 GCA_019241495.1 Acidimicrobiales bacterium
CACTTGCAGTCGGTCTACCCGTTCGTGTCCGAGGGCGGCCTGCCCGGGGCCGGTCCTCTGATCGGCAAGGACCTCCTGGGCGGGCCGTTCTGCTTCGATCCGTGGGCACTGTACCGATCGGGCCGGCTGACCAATCCGAACGTCCTCGTTCTCGGCCAGCTGGGCCGCGGCAAGTCGACGTTCGTCAAGACGCTCGTGTGGCGCCAGCTCGCCTTCGGTAGGCGTGCGTGGATCGTCGACCCCAAAGGGGAGTACGGGCCGCTGGCGCGCGCCGTCGGGACCTCTCCTGTCGCCCTGGCACCGGGCGGTGCGATGCGGCTCAATCCCCTCGACCTGCCCGGCCAGGCTGTGGCAGGCCACGGCGACGTGGAGGGCAGAGTACGACCCCGGCTCGAGTTGACCGCCTCCTTGGTGGCTTCTTCCCTCGGCCGCTCGCTGTCGCCGGAGGAGCGGACCGCGTTGGAGCTGGCCGTCCGGGCCGCCTCCGAACGCGCGGAACAACCCCTGCTCAGCGACGTGGTACAGGAGCTGCTCGAACCTGCGACGGGCTTGGCCCGGGCGGTCGGAACCGATGCCACCGGGCTGCGCCTGGCGGGGCGGGCGCCCGCCCTCGAGCTGCGCCGCATGGTGAAAGGGGACCTGGCCGGAATGTTCGACGGTCCGACCTCGGTGGCCTCGCACCCCGAGACTGCCCTCTCTGTGCTCGACCTGTCCGCGACCTTCTCCTCCCCGGCCCTCCCTCTGATCATGACCTGCGCCACCGCATGGCTGCAGGCGATGCTCGGCTCGGGACCACCGGCCAAGCGCCTGGTCGTCATAGACGAGGGGTGGGCGATTCTCGCCGACCTGGCGACGGCCCGCTGGTCCCAGGCCACGTTCAAGCTGTCGCGGGCGTTCGGGATCTCGAATGTGGTGGTGGTCCACCGCCTGTCTGACCTGAGGGCGGCGGGAACGGATGGGTCGGTGCAGCAGAAGCTGGCGGACGGTCTGCTGGCCGATTCCGAGACCCGGGTCGTGTTCGGCCAGCCTGCCTCGGAGGCCGAGCACACGGGGCGAATGCTCAAGCTCAGCCGGACCGAGATACAGCTCGTCGGCCAGCTCCCTCGCGGTGTGGCCCTGTGGCGGCTGGGGGACCGCTCCTACCTGGTGGAACTCCTGGTTGCTGATGCCGAACGGGATCTGGTGGACACCGACGCGGCCATGGTCGAAGCTCCGACCACCAGTGCGTCGATAGCGCCCGGAGCGCGGGGAGCATGACGGGACGGTCGCCTTCGATTCCCTCGACATGGGATGGCGTGTTGATGACCGTCGTCGCGGCCGGGGTCGCGGTGGGATCGTGGGTTTGGTGCACGGCCGAGCTGGCGGGCTGGTCAGCAGCCGGGCACTGGCCACAGGTGTCGTTGGCGGAGCTCGCGGCGGCCCTCGGGCGCCTGCCCCGTCATCTGGGGGATCCGAGACGGGCTTGGCCCCCGTATCGCCAGGGCGAATTGCCCGGGCCGGGCTGGTTCTACGTTTGGGCCACCATCAACGGTCTTGCCGCGGGAGCCGGCGTGTTCGTGTTCGGGCGGCGACGTGGGCGCGGGCGCAGGAGGAGGGGCGGGGGTCGTTGGGCGGTGCGGTCGGACCTGCGGTCGGTCACCACCTGTCGCTCCGGGCGCCCAGGACGGCTGGTGCTCGGTCGAACCGGGCCTACCGGGCGGCTCGTGGCCACCGAAGCGCGCCATTCGGTCCTCGTGCTCGGACCGACTCAGTCGGGCAAGACGAGCGGGCTCGCTATACCCGCCATCCTCGAATGGGAGGGTCCGGTCGTCGCCGCGTCGGTAAAAGCCGACTTGGCCAGCCACAGCCTGGGTTGGAGGTCGGCGCGAGGTCCGTGTTGGGTCTTCGACCCGACCGGCGCCTCGGGTCTGTCCCCCCTCGCCGGCTGGTCGCCGCTGTCGGCCGCGTCGTCTTGGAGTGACGCCCAACGTGTCGCGAGCTGGCTGGTCGAGGCGACGCCCGGCCGGCGCGGCCTGGCCGACGCCGCTTTCTGGTACTCGACCGCGGCCAAGCAGCTGGCGCCGCTCCTGCTGGCGGCCGAGCGGGGCGGGCTCGCCATGGCCGACGTGGTCCGCTGGACCGACGCCGAGGAGTTCGGCGAGCCGCTTCGTCTCTTGGAGACCGCCGGCGAGGAGCCCGCGGCGGGGGCTCTCGAAGCGTGCGCCGGTCGGGAGGAGAGAATACGCAGCTCCGTCGGCACGACCCTCGAGACGGTCCTGGCCCCCTTCGCGGACCCCGTCGTCGCCGCCTCGACCGCCCGCACTGATGTGGCGGTCGGTGACCTGATTGCCGGCCCTGGCACGTTGTTCCTGTGCGGGCCCACCCAGGAGCAGAGCCGGGTGCAG
>JAFAWZ010000144.1 GCA_019241495.1 Acidimicrobiales bacterium
ACCCCGGACTCGTTCTACGACCGGGGCCAGTACTGGGACCTCGACGCCTTCTTCTCGCTCGCCGAGCGGCTGGTCGCCGACGGCGCCGACATTCTCGACGTGGGCGGGGTCAAGGCCGGCCCCGGTCCGGAGGTGAGCGAGTCCGAGGAGTTGGACCGCGTAGTGCCGGCCATCGAGGCCTTGCATGCCCGCTTCGACGTGCCGATCTCGGTCGATACCTGGAGCGCCGCGGTGGCTCGCGACGCCTACCGGGCGGGCGCGGTGATGGGGAATGACATCAGCGGCTTCTCCGATCCGGCCTACCTGAGCGAAGCGGCCGCCGCTCGAGCCGCCGTGGTAGCCACGCACATCCGGCTCGGCCCCCGTATCCCAGACCCCGAGCCCCGGTACGACGACCTGGTGGCCCAGGTGACCGCCTATCTGACCGACCGGGCCGAGCGGGCCCGTTCCGCCGGGATCCCCGACTCGCGGATCGTGCTCGACGCCGGGCTCGACCTGGGCAAGACGGCCGGCCAGTCGCTCCAGCTGCTCCAGGCTTCCGACCATCTGGCCGGCCTCGGGTGGCCGTTGCTGCTGTCGGCCTCGAACAAGACCTTCCTCGGGGCGCTGCTCAGCCTGGAGGTGGGCCAGCGCCACGAAGCGACCATGGCGGCCCACGCCATCGGGGTGAGCCTCGGCTGCCGGATCCTCCGGGCCCACGACGTGCGAGCCGCCCGCCGGGTGGCCGACACTGTGGCGGCCGTCCTGGAAGCGGCCTGATGGCGTCAGGCGGCGCCCCCGCCGTGACCGTGGTGGACGGCGACGACCCCACCCTCGTCTCCGACGCGGCGGCCCAGGTGATCTCCGAGCTTCTCGGCGACGCCGACCGGTCGCTCGCCCTCGAGGACTACGGCGCGGAGGAGACCGACCTGGCCGTCGTGGCCCAGGGCTGCGCCACCCCGCCTTTCCTCGTCGACCGCCGGGTCGTGGTGCTTCGCGACGCGGGCCGATTCTCTTCCGAAGAGGTGGCGCCTCTCCTCAGCTATCTGGAGGATCCGCTGCCGAGCACCTCGCTGGTACTGCTGGCGGGGGGCGGCCAGATGGCCCAGAAGCTGACCGCGGCGGCTCGCACTCAGGGCCGGATCGTTTCCACCCGGGTCGATGCCCGCCGGTCGAGCGACTGGCTGCGGGAGCGTCTCCAGCGCGCCGCGGTAGCCCTGGATGGGCCCGCCGAGGAGGAGCTGCGCCAGCACGTGGGCGAGGACGTGAGCCGGGCCGTGCCCATCCTGGAGCTCCTGGAGGGGGTCTACGGCGCGGGAGCCAAGCTGGGGCCGCACGACATCCGGCCCTATCTGGGCGAAGCCGGCTCGGTTACGCCCTGGGCGTTCACCGATGCCATCGACGACGGCGAGGGGGCCCGAGCCCTCGAGCTGCTGCACCGCCTGCTCGAAGGCGGTGATCGGCACCCGTTGGTGGTGCTCGCCGTACTCCACCGGCACGTGCAGAGCCTCATGAGGGTGGACAGCCCGGCCGTCCGCACCGAGGTGCAGGCGGCCGAGATCATGGGCATCGCCAAGGGCCGCAGTACCTATCCTGCCAAGAAGGCGCTGCGGGCGGCCCAGCGTTGGGGGTCCGCCCACATCGACGAGGCGGTGCATCTCTTGGCCGGCGCCGAGGTCGATCTGAAAGGCGCCAGCGGCTGGTCCGGTGAGGCCGTGCTCGAGGTGCTGGTCGCCCGGCTGTGCCGGCTGGCGCAGGCGCGCGGCCGCCGGGCCTGACGAAGTTGCACCTGACCGCCCTCGAGCTGGTAGCCGCGGGCGCTTCAGCAGGCCTGGCGGGGGTGGTGAACGCGGTGGCCGGCGGGGGGACGCTGATCACATTTCCGACTCTCGTTGGCCTCGGTGTCCCGGCCGTAGACGCCAACGTGACCAACACCGTCTCGTTGTTGCCCGGCTACTGCGCCGGGACGTTCGCTCAGAGAGCAGATCTACAGCCCCAGATCTCGCGATCTCGGAGACTGGGCCTGGCTGGCGCCCTGGGCGGCCTGGCCGGCTCGGTGCTGTTGTTGGCCATCCCCGGCCACGCCTTTCGGGTGGCGGTGCCCTACCTGATCGTCGTGTCCTGCCTGCTGCTCCTGTTGCAAGACCGGGTGCGAGCACTCGCTTTTCCCGACGTGGCCCGGGACGGGAGCCATCCAAGCGCCCTGACGGTCCTGGTCTTCCTCGCCTCGATCTACGGCGGGTTCTTCGGCGCTGGCCTGGGGATCATGCTGCTCGCCGTGCTCGGCCTGGCCAGCGCCGATCCGCTGGCCAAGGTCAATGCCCTCAAGCAGTGGCTCTCGTTTGTGGTCAACCTCGTCGCCGCGGCGTTCTTCGCTTTTTCCGGGCACGTCGTGTGGGTCGCGGTGGCGGTTATGGCGGTCTGCAGCCTGATCGGTGGCTTCGCCGGCGGTCGCCTCGTGCCGGTCATCCCCGAGACCGCCCTCAGGAGGGTGGTCGTGGTCGCGGGCCTGGCCGTGGCGATCAGCTTCTGGGTGGCCTGACCGGCCGCGGTCGCTCGGCGCCACCGGCGGTGTAGTGTCCTACCGGGGTATATCAGGGCATGCGAGAAGTCACGGCACCGCGGGCCAGGCGGGGCGACCTGGATCACGCGCCGCGCGTTGGCGGCCGAGGCCCACGTCGGCGCGTCGCGGCGGTCGTCGGGCTGGTCCTTCTGGCCGGGGCGGGCACCTGGATCGGGGTGAGCTCGGGCTCCGGGCCCGGCTCGACCTCCGCGGATAGAGCCGGCCATCCCTGCAGTGGCCCGCTCGGACCGGCTGAGCTGTGTCCCCTCACCGGTCTCAGCCCGCCGCAGAGCGTGCTTGCCCCCGCGGCGGACAGCTATTTCTCGGCTTCCAGCCCGTTCAACCAGGCTCTCCCGGCCACGACCCAGGCCGTGGCCGGCACGGAGTGGGCGGCCCGCGCCCTGGCCTCCCAACCAACCGCCGACATCTACAAGTACGGCGTGCCCATCTTCAGCGACGTCACCGATCAGACCCCGCGCTATCACGTGACGTGCACGAAGCGATGGGGGGAGTGCCCCCTGTCTGCCCAACCGGTACCGGTGCCCCCAGACGCCGAACCCTCGTCGGGGAGCGACGCGGCCATGGTGATCGTCGATCGGGAAGCTGGCTTGTCCTACGAGTTCTGGCAGACCCGCCGTTCAGGGAACGCCTGGGTGGCGTCGTGGGGCGCGGTCGTCAGCTTGTCCGGGCTCGGAAACGGCGGTGACTTCGGGCCAGGTGGCA
>JAFAWZ010000170.1 GCA_019241495.1 Acidimicrobiales bacterium
GGCCCGCTCGGGCCACTCGAGGTGGCCGATCAGCTGTGGGTCGCCCGGTGGCTGTTGCACCGCGTCGGCGAGGACATGGGGATCTCGGTGACCCTCGATCCCAAGCCCATCCGGGGAGACTGGAACGGGGCCGGATGCCACACCAACTTCTCGACCAAGGCCATGCGGGAGGGCTACGACGCGGTCGTCGCGGCGTGCGAGGCGCTCGGCAAGAACGCCGATGAGCACGTCTCGGCCTACGGGCACGGCATCGAGGATCGCCTCACCGGCCATCACGAGACCGCCCACTTCAGCGAGTTCAGCTACGGGGTCTCCGACAGGGGCGCCTCGGTTCGTATTCCCTGGCAGGTAGCGCTCGATGGCAAGGGCTACATCGAGGATCGGCGGCCCAACGCCAACATGGATCCCTATGTCGTGACGAGGCTCATCGTCAACACCTGCTGCAGCGCCCTGGCCTGAGCCGCTACCTTGGCCGGCGGCAACGGTGCGTCGTCGCCGGCCGGTCCCAACCATTCAGGGGGTTGAGTCAATGGGTTTTGCCAAGCGCACACCGGAAGAGGTCCTGAGCCTGGTCCAGTCGGAAGGTGTCGAGATCATCGACTTCCGGTTCTCGGACCTGCCCGGTCTCATGCAGCACTACTCGATGCCGGCCCACGAGCTGACCATCGACAGCTTCGAGGAGGGCTCCGGCTTCGACGGGTCGTCCATCCGGGGCTTCCAGGAGATCCAGGAGTCGGACATGCTCCTCGTGCCCGACCCCAACACGGCGGTGGTCGACCCGTTCCGCCAGCACAAGACTCTGAACCTCAACTGTTGGGTGAGGGATCCGGTGACGGGTGAGTCCTACTCTCGCGATCCCCGTTATGTCGCCAAGAAAGCGGAGGACTACCTCGTCTCCACCGGGGTGGCCGACACGGCCTACTTCGGGCCCGAGGCGGAGTTCTTCATCTTCAACGACATTCGCTTCGACCAGAACTCCCACCAGGGCTTCTACTTCATCGATTCGGTGGAGGGCATCTGGAACTCAGGCCGCGACGAAGGGCCCAACCTGGGCTTCAAGCCCCGTCACAAGGAGGGGTACTTCCCGGTCCCCCCCATGGACCATTTCCAGGACCTGCGCTCGGAGATGATCCTGGTCATGGAGCGCCTCGGGATCGAGATCGAGATCCAGCACCACGAGGTCGGCACCGCCGGGCAGGCCGAGATCGACATGCGCTTCGACACGTTGTCGACCATGGCGGACAAGCTGATGCTCTACAAGTACGTGGTCAAGAGCGTGGCCCGCGAGCACGGGCTGTCGGCCACGTTCATGCCCAAGCCGATCTTCGCCGACAACGGGTCAGGCATGCACGTGCACTCGTCGCTCTGGAAGGGCGGAGAGCCTCTCTTCTACTCCGAGCTGGGCTACGCCGGCCTGTCGGATATCGGGCGGTGGTACATCGGCGGGTTGTTGGCCCACGCACCCGCCATCTTGGCCTTTGCCGCCCCGACGACCAACAGCTACAAGCGCCTCGTGCCGGGCTACGAAGCGCCGGTGAACCTGGTGTACAGCCAACGGAACCGTTCCGCGGCCTGCCGCATCCCGCTCTATTCGAAGAGCCCGAAGGCTAAGCGGGTGGAGTTCCGTTGTCCTGACCCGTCGTGCAACCCTTACCTGGCGTTCTCCGCCATCTTGATGGCGGGGCTGGACGGGGTGCAGAACAAGATCGAGCCGCCCGACCCGGTCGACAAGGATCTCTACGATCTACCCCCCGAGGAGCTGGCCCAGGTCCCCACTGTGCCGGGTTCGCTCGACGAGTCACTCCGGGCGCTGGAGAACGACAACGACTTCCTGCGCGCTGGCGGCGTGTTTACCGACGACCTCATCGAGACGTGGATATCGTACAAGCGCGAGCACGAGATTGACCCGGTTCGGCTGCGCCCCCATCCCTGGGAGTTCATGCTCTACTACGACATCTAGGGGAGAATCCCTTGTGGTCATTGGGCTATGGGAGTCCACCGAGCCAATAACCCCACAGACACCCCACACGACGCAGAGAGGAGTGCACCGACCGAGGCTTGCGTCGCGCCCGATGCTCGGACACGGCCATTCAGACGGTTCGGGTTCGACGTCCCGTCACGTCTGATGATGAAGCCACGCAAGAACCAGTGTCTTTTGAGGGCTCCGCTGGCTGGGCGACGCCTGGGCTGCTCTGGCCGTTGTGTCACTATTACCTGGGGTGGCGGACGTGACTGGATGGCGGGCGGATGGTTACCCGTCCTGGCCGACACCGGCGCACCTACGCTTCGTGTGTGACCAACCCGAGCGATGCCACGGTCGGTGAGGGACCCCTTCGGGTGCGTGTGCTCGGCGGTTTCGCCCTGGAGGGGATCGACGAGAGGGCGCTGGGGACCAGAAAAGCGAGGTTGCTGCTGAAGCGGCTGGCGGTGGCGGCGGGCCGGCCTGTGGCCGCCGACGAGCTGGCGGAGGTCTTGTGGCCTGACCGTCCGCCTAAACAGCCGGCTGACCAGGTGAGTGTGTTGGTGAGCCGGTTGCGGGCGGTTTTGGGTTCGGGGCGGCTTCCCCGCTCGGACGCCGGCTACTGCTTGGCGGCTGACTGGTTCGATCTGGTCGAGTTGGAACGCCGGGTCGCCGACCTCGAGGAGCGGACAGGTTTGGGAGAGCGAGCCTCGGCGTTGGCAGCCGCGCATGCCGCCCTGGCTCTGGCCGTCGGTGGCCTGATCCCGGAGGAGGACGGCGACTGGCTGGACGAGGCCCGGCCGGGGGTGGACCGGCTGGTGGCCCGGGCCCGCCTGCTGGCTGGGGAGGCAGCTTTTGCGGCCGGCGAGTTCGGGGCGGCGCGGGCGGCTGCCCAGTCAGTGCTGGACGGTGATCCGTATGACGAGGCGGCCCTACGGCTGGTGATGCGGGCGGACGCTGCGGCCGGCCGGCCCGGGGCGGCCCTGGCTGCCTACGCCACGGTTCGCCATCGCCTGTCGGAGGACCTCGGTGCCGATCCGGCGCCCGAGACCGAGCAGCTGCACACGGCGATCGTACGCGGCGAGTTCACCACGGCCTCCGATGCCGATGATCGCACGCCGGAGCTGGTCGGGCGTGAGGGCGAGATCGAACTTCTCGACGCGCTCCTGGCACGGGCCGCGGGCGCGGCGGCGGCCGGGGCGGTGATCGAGGCGGAAGCCGGGATGGGGAAGAGCGCGCTGCTCTCGGCGTGGATGTCGCGGGCGACCCGGCAGGCGTTGGTCATCTCAAGCCGTTGCGATGAGCTCGGAGGAGATCTGCCGCTGCAACCGATCGTCGACGGGCTCGCCGCCTACCTGGACGGTCTCGGCCGGCAGGCCACGGGCGAACTGCTCGGCGGCGAGGCAGCGATCCTCGATCCGCTGCTGGGCCGGGCGACGCCCCGGGCCGTGGGGGCCACAACGGTGACCGACATGGAGGCGGGCCGGGCGGTGCTCTTCGCCGCCTTGTCGGCTGTGCTTCGCCGTGCAGCTGGCGAACGCCCGCTGGTTGTGATCGTCGATGACTTGCATCAGGCTGCCCCCGGCACGGCGGAGTTCCTGGCGTTTTGTCTGCGGCGTATGTCGTCGACGATGGTGGTCGCGGCGCGCCGCCCAGAGCCCGGACCGGACTTGCCGGCGGCGCGGCGCCTGGTGCTCGGCCCGCTCAGCCTCGCCGACACCGACCGCCTCGTCGGCGCGGAGCGTGCTCCGGCGCTGCATGAGCGCAGCGGCGGTCACCCGTTGTTTCTGCGCGAGCTGGCTACCGCGTCCGATGACGAACTGCCCGGCTCGCTGATCGCTTCGGTCACGGCCCGGCTCGAAGGTCTGGGCGGTGGGGCCGCATCGATTCAAGTGGCGGCCTTATGCGGGAGCGAGGTAGACGCAGCGCTTGTTGCCGACGTCTCAGGTCGGCCTGTGCCGGTCGTGCTCGACGACCTCGAATGGGCCGCGAGGACCGGACTGCTGCATCCGAGAGGAGCGGCTCTGGCGTTCAGCCATGAGCTGGTCCGGGAGGCGATCGAAGCAGGGGCTTCGCCACCGCGGCGAGCAGAAGTCCACCGCGCCGCGGTTGCCGCACTGGCCCGCCGCCCCGAGACCGACCCGCTGGCGCTGGCCCGCCACGCCCGCCTCGGCGGTGATCCCGCCGTCGCCGCCCAGGCCCTGGTCGCCGCCGCCCAGGCGGCCGCCGAGCGGTTCGAGGCGGCGACAGCCGAGCAGCTGCTCGACCAGGCGATCGAGCTGTACGATTCGCCGGCGGCCCGGCGGGCCCGGGGCCAGCTGCGCCTGGCCCGCCTGGATCTCGACGCCGCCCGCCGGGACGCGCTTCGGGCGATCGATCTCGGCGCCGGGGTCGAGGGGTTCGAGCTCGCCGGCTGGGTCGCCTACTACGGGCGCGACTACGACGCCGCGCTCGGTTACGCAGACGAAGGGGTGGAGCGGGCCGGCGACCCTGGGATACGAGCGAGCTGCTTGGCGCTGGCCGGACGCATCCGCCACACCCGCGGGCAACTGGCGGAGGCGGCGGCCCGATTGGAGGAGGGTGTGGCGGTCGCGCCGGCCCCGATCCGCGGCATGGTCCAAGTCTGGTACGCCCAGCTGCTGGCACATCGGGGCGAACCCGATCGAGCCGCCGAGGTGGCCCGCCGCGGTGTGCTCGACCCGCACCTGGCCCACCCGTTCGCCGGGGGGCACGGACGCTTCACGCTCGCCTACGCCCACGGCGTCGTCGGCCGATGGGGGGCAGCGTTGGAAGCAGTCGATGAGCTGGATGCGCTGGTCGCGCGCCAAGGCGATCGGCGGTTCCCTCCGGTGGCTGCGAACATGCGCGGCTGGCTACTGCGCGGCGCCGGCCTGTTGAATGAAGCGTGCGAGCTTCACGAATTGGCGGTGGCGTCTGATCCCGGGCCGACCTTCCAAGAAGCCCGCTACGCCGGACTGTTGGACCTGGCCGAATGCCACCTGGCCTTCGCGCGACTCGACCAGGCCGCAGCAGCGGTCGACTCCGCTCGAGGTGTGATCGATTGGACCGGGTCGATGTCCTGGAGGCACCGCAACCGTTACCGCCTCCTCGCCGACCGGGTAGCCGCCCTCGCCGGCCACCACCGCGACGCCGCCGCCGACGCCCGGGCGGTCGCGGCAGGGGCCGAGGAGCGAGGCGACCTGCGCTACCACTATCGGGGGCTGGTCGTAGCCGCGACTATCGATGCCCGCTCAGGCGAAACGGTCGACCTTGAAACGCTCGGGCAGCTGGTAGAGCGGTTCGTGCCGCTTTGCGGGCCGGACGGTTGGCGGGACCTGGCCGAGCTCGCGGCCGCTACCGGATGCTTCGAGATCTGGCAGCAGGCTGAAAATCAAGCGTCGATCATCCTGGCCGCAGCTGCCGCCCGCCCCGACGTCGACGGTCATCGGGTCGCCGACGCCGTCCGTCGCCAGCTGGACCGGCTCAAGCCATGACCGAACCCCGAACTGCAAACCGGCTGCAAACCGCGGTAGCCATCATCTTGCTATGACTTCCGGACCTGTCACCGAGCTGCTGGCCGGGGCCTCTACCCGGGAGGCGATCCGCCCTTCGGATGGGAAGAGCAGTTCCAGCTTCGAGCGGGTGACCATCGACGGGCGGCGCTACTTCCTCAAACGGCTCAGCCCGGCCACTGATTGGATCATGCGGGTCACCGGCGACCACGTCCATCGCCCCTACCTCATCTGGCAGGGCGGGCTCATCGACCGGGTCCCCGCCTGCATCGACCACACCGTGGTGGCCATGCAAGTCGACGGCGCAGGTGACGATGCGGTGCTGTCCACCCTCATGCGAGACGTGGCCGAGCACCTGATCCCCGAAGGCGACGCCCAGGTGTCGCCAGGCCAACATGAGGGATTCATCGACCACATGGCCCAGCTGTCGTCGACGTTTTGGGGGTTCACCGACACCATCGGCGGCCTCACCACCATGGCGGAGCGGCTGCAGTTCTTCGACGCCCCCAACGTGGCCCGCGAGCTGGCCGTCCCGGAGCCCCCGGGGCCGATCGTGGCCGCCGACGCTGGATGGCGGGCGCTTCCCGACCGGTCGCCGGCCCTGGCCGAACTGGCCCAAGTGGTGCAACAAGACCCGACGTTGCTCACCGCCCCCCTAGCCGAAACTCCGACGACGTTCCTGCACGGCGACTGGAAGATGGGCAACCTGGGCCGCCACACAAGCGGGCGGACCATCCTGTTGGACTGGGCCTATCCCGGTTCGGGCCCGGCGTGTTGGGACCTTTGCTGGTACCTGGCGCTAAACCGGGCCCGGCTGCCAGAGAGCAAAGAAGCCGCCATCGACCGCTTCCGCGCCGCCCTGGAGCGCCGCGGGATCGATACCGCCGGCTGGTTCGACCGTCAGCTCGATCTGTGCCTGGCCGCCATCATGGTCACCTTCGGGTGGGAGAAAGCGCTCGGCGACGAAGACGAGCTGCGCTGGTGGGAGACCCACGTCACCCAAGCAGTTGCGCGCCAGGGCGTCGACCTTCCCGAGCGCGCCGGGTGATCGTCGACCACTACGCCGGGGCGGGCCAGCGCTGGGCTGAGGGCGCCACCATCGTCTACGGCCCCATCGCCCGCCAACTGCTGGCCACCAGCCCCCACTCCCTCGCCGGCCGGCAGGTTCTCGATGCCGGGGCGGGCACAGGGGTGGCCAGCACCCCACTTGCCGAGCTCGGCGCCCACCCGGTCGCCGTCGACCTCTCGATCGACATGCTGGCCTGGGACGCCCATCACCGACCCCCAGCGGTCGTCGCCGATGTCACCCGCCTGCCCCTGCGCTCAGGCTCGGTCGACGACACCGTCGCGGCGTTCGTCTACAACCATCTCACCCAGCCCGAGCGTGCCCTGGGCGAAGCCGCCCGGGTCACCCGGCCAGGAGGAGCAGTACTGGCCTGCGTGTACGCCAACGCCAGCCGCAGTCGCGTGCGCGACGCTATCGACCAGGCCGCTCTCGCCCAGGGCTGGCGGGTGCCGGACTGGTACCTGGACATAAAGCAGTCCGCGACGCCACTACTCGGCACCGGGGAGGACATGGTCCGGGCCGCCAAACAAGCCGGTCTGCTCGACGTGGCCGTCGACGAGCGCCCCGTCGACGTTGGCGTCACCCAAGCCGAGCAGCTTGTCGACTACCGCCTGGGCCAGGCCCACTTCGCCCACTGGCTCGGCCACCTCGGCCCTATCAGAGCCGGCGAGGTACGCGACCTTCTGGTCGAGGCGGTCCGGCCGATCATGCAGCCCTACCTGCCGATCGTCGTCTTCCTCTGCGCGCTCGCCGCCTAAGGGCCAGCCCCAGTCGACCTTGCAGCCCGAGGTGCAAACCGGCCGCAAACCCCAACGCGCACCATAAACCCCGGTCCACATAACCCAAGGAGATCACATGGACGAGAACAGGCTGACGGAGATTGTCAACCAGGCCGTCGGCGACTTCGGCTCGCTGCTCACCGGCGCCTTGGTCGTGCTCGGCGACCGCCTCGACCTCTACCGCAAACTAGCCGCCGCCGACCAGCCGCTCACCAGCAGCGAGTTGGCCGAGAAAGCAAGTTGCGCCGAACGCTACGTCCGCGAATGGCTGGCCGCCCAGGCTGCCAGCGGATATGTCACCTACACCGGTGATGGCCGCTACACCCTCGACGAAGAGCAGGCCACCGCCTTCACCGACGAGACCAGCCCCGCCTGCGTCATCGGAGGCTTCCAGGCCATGCTGGCCGCCACCCGTTCAGTCGACCGGCTCACCGACACCTTCCGCACCGGCGAAGGGCTCGGCTGGCACGAACACCACCACGACCTGTTCAAAGGCACCGAGCGGTTCTTCCGCCCCGGATATATCGCCAACCTGGCCACCAGCTGGATACCCGCCCTCGACGGCGTCGAAGACAAGCTTCGCGCCGGTGCCAAAGTCGCTGACGTCGGCTGCGGGCACGGCGCCTCCACCATCATCTTGGCCCAGGAGTACCCCAACTCCACTTTCGTCGGCTTCGACTACCACCAAACCTCCATCGACGCCGCGCGCAAAGCCGCCGCAGAAGCCGGGGTCGGCGACCGGGTCAGATTCGAGGCCGCCTCGGCCAAGGAATACCCCGGCACCGGCTACGACCTGGTCGCCTTCTTCGATTGCCTGCATGACATGGGCGACCCCAGCGGTGCCGCCGCCCACGTCCTGGCCTCCCTCGCCTCCGACGGGACGTGGATGATCGTCGAACCGTTCGCCAACGACGACATCGCGGAGAACCTCACCCCCGTCGGGAGAGTCTTCTACTCCGCCTCCACCCTCATCTGCACCCCGGCATCGCTGTCCCAAGAAGTCGGCGCCGCGCTCGGAGCCCAAGCCGGCGAAGCCCGACTCCGTGACGTCGTCACCGCCGGAGGCTTCAGCCGCTTCCGGCGGGCCGCGGAAACACCGTTCAACCTCGTGCTCGAGGCTCGACGCTGACCCAACCGAACGGGGCTTCGGGCCGAGGCCCCCGTTCCCTCGAAGGAGAAACGACTATGGACAACCTGGCCACCACGACCGTCGCCGATCGCTTCCTCGAAGCCATCACCGCAGATCAGCAGAAGGTTGAGCAACGCTTCGAGACTCTCTATCAGGCCGGAGCCACCCTCGACGCCGTCGTGCCCGGCTGGCGCTTCCAGCGGAGCGGGCCGGCCGGCATCGCCGCCGAGTACGCGCAGTGGTTCAACCACCCGACCACACTCCAAGAGATTCGACGCCA
>JAFAWZ010000042.1 GCA_019241495.1 Acidimicrobiales bacterium
TCGCTACGAGTAGAAGTTCCAAACGGAAAAAAGGAAACCCGTCATGGCCGGAAACCCTCCCACCGCCTCGCTCGATGCTGATGACCGCGAGGCGCCGCCGACTCCCGACATCCATCCGGAAGACCCCGATGACGAGTGGGTGGTGGAAGGCGCCACCCGAGGCATACGGGTACGAGCCGTCACAGGAGCGCTGTTGTTGCTGGCGGTGCTCGGCGGTGGCTTCTGGGGCGGGGTGTTGGCGGAGAAGCATCATGGCAACGGCAGCAGCTCGTCCGGCTCCTCGCTGGCCAGCCAGATCGCCGCCCTGCGAGCCGGTCGGGGAACGGCGGGAACCGGCACCGGGTCGGGCTCGACCACGCGGGGCGGGGGATCCGGGGCGGTCGGGACCGGCGGGGGTACCTTCGGAGGGGCGGGCAGTGGTACCCGGGGAACCGTGATCGGCGTCCAGGGCAACATCCTCGAGCTGAGCGACGCCTCAGGGAGCATCGTTAAGGTCACTGTCGGTCCGTCTGCCACAGTGACGCGGACCGCGGCTTCTGGCCTGGCCGGTCTTCAGGTCGGCGACACGGTCGTCGTCACCGGCTCGGCCGGGTCCGGCGGAACCGTGAACGCCACGACCGTCCGGGCTTCTGCCCAGGGGGTCAGTACCGGGGCGGGAGGTGGGGCTTTCGGGGGTTCTGGCGGGAACAGCTTTCAGGGCGGAACCGGAAGCTAAGGCGCGGGGGCCTTGGCCCGACGGTCCTCGATCATCTGGGCGAGGACCCGCAGCCCGACGGCACAGACGGCGGCTCCGGTCACCGACAAGAGGGTCCCTATGCTCATGCCCAGCACCACCAGCACCAAACCAGCCACGGTTATAGGCACACCCCACCACCTGAGGCGCAGCAGGGTCCTCCACCGGCCCCTCAGATACGAGTACGCGATCGGCGGGACCGTTTTGACGCGGGACACGGGTGAGCCCTTCAACCGAGTGGCCAGATGGGGGTCCTCGGCGGCCGCCGCTGCTTCAAGGCTGGCAAGAGCGGCTCGTTCGGCTGCCGTCAGTCTTGAATCTGGAGTGCTCATGTCCTCACCCCTGTCCAGCTGATTCTTTCTACATCCATTCTCTACCCATCGGCCCACTAACGTCGAGTGCACTCGGGCTTCTGAACCTGTGAGGGAATAGTCTCGCGCGATGGCCTCCCGCACAAGCCCTGCCGCTCCGGTCAACACGCTTGCCATCGATATCGGGGGTACAGGGCTGAAGGCCTCTGTCCTCGACCCATCCGGGCAAATGGAGCACGCCCGGGTCCGGATCGATACGCCCTACCCTTTGTCTCCCCAAAAGCTGGTCCTCGAGCTGCAGAAGCTGATCAAGGACCTCCCGTCCTTCGACCGGGTGTCGGTCGGCTTTCCTGGCATGGTCCGCAATGGGCAGGTGCTCTCGGCCCCCCATTTCGTGTCCCCTAACGGCCCGGGGGGAGCCCCCGAGCCGAAACTGGTCAAGGCCTGGGCGGGCTTCGACCTGGCCTCAGCCCTCGAAGAGGTGACAGGCAAGCCGACCAAAGTCGCCAATGACGCCGACGTGCAGGGCGCCGCGGTCGTCCAGGGTAAGGGTCTCGAGCTGGTGATCACCCTCGGGACCGGGGTGGGCACCGCCATGTTCAGCGAAGGGCAGCTGCTTCCCCACTTCGAGTTCGCCCACCACCCGCTGCGCAAGGGGCTGACCTATAACGAGGTCCTCGGCGACGCGGCCCGCAAGAAGCTCGGGAACAAGAAGTGGTCGAGTCGGGTGTGGGCCACAGTCGAGGTCATGCGCGCGCTCACCTTCTTCGACCACTGCTACATCGGCGGAGGCAACGGGTCCAGGCTGGGGGCCGACCTGCCGGAGGGAGTCACGGTGGTCAGCAATGACGCTGGCATCACCGGCGGCATCAAGCTCTGGGAACGGACCCAGGGCCAAGCCGGTGAGGCCGCTCGCTCTACACCGCGTTCTGCCCCGGCCAAGACCGCGGCCCGCCGGACCCCACCCGCCCAGCCGCCGGCCCCTCATCAGCGCCCGGGACAGGATCGAGTCAACGAAGAGGAGGCGGCGGCACCGGTTCGGAAACGAAATACGGTTTGACCTCGCTGTGCGACCGAGAAGCTGTCGCAAACTATTTCCAAGTGGGAGAAGGCGGCGGCTCGTCCCATCCCCAGGGTACGAGTTGAGGAGAGTTGGTCAAAGACGAGCCGCCGCCTTCTCCCTCCCCGCGAGTTTTGCGACAGCTTCTGAGACGGGTTCGGAGTACCTGTCCCGGGCACTCAGGTGAACCGCACCAGCTGAAGGGCCCGAGGCCCGAGCTCGGCCCGGACTCTTTCGTGCAACGCCCGGGACTCGTCCAGACTGGGTCCGGGCGATCGGCGGCCACCGGCCACGACCCGGCCCTGCAGGGGTCGAGCGCCGGGCGGACCAGCATCAGCGTCGGTAGCCACCACGTCCGTGCCACCTGCCGCGTCGCGCCACACCCACTTCCGGCCCCCGAAAGTGGCTTTCCCCGGGGAGCGCTTCTCGACCGACCGGCCCGCCACCTCGACCAGCTTGTAGATGAACCCGCAGGTGGGCTGGCTCTGAAGGCCCCCCATGACCACGCTGGTGCCCGCACCGTACCCGTCCACCGGGCTGGCGGACAGCTCGGCGATCCTGGTGTCGTCCAGATCACCGGTCACGATGATCCTCGTGTCGTTTGCCCCGAGGCTGTCGAGGTGCCGACGGGCCTGCTCTGCCTCGAGGGCCAGATCGCCGGAGTCGATCCTCACCGCGGCCAGCCCCGGCCCGCCTTCTTTGACCGCCTCCTCGATGCCCTGCCAGGTATCGAAGGTGTCGACGAGGAGGGTGGTGGCCGCTCCGGCTGCTGCAACCTGCGCCTTGAAGGCGGACTGCTCGTCGGGGAAGAGAAGCACGAAGGCGTGAGCCGCGGTTCCGCTGGTGGGTATCCCGTAGCGGCGCCCGGCTTCCAGGTTCGACGTCGAAGCCAGGCCACCTATGTAGGCCGCCCGGGCCGCCGCCACCGCGGCGTCGGGGTCTGTGCGCCGGCTGCCCATCTCGATGACCGGGCGGCTGCCCGCCGCGGCAGACACGAGGGAGGCCGAGGCGGCCACGGCCGAGTCGTGGTTGAAGATGGAGAGAAACAACGTCTCGAGTAGGACAGCTTGGCCGAAGGTCGCCTCCACGGTCACGACCGGGGATCCGGCCGTGTAGACCTCTCCCTCCGGGTAACTGTGCACGTCGCCCCCGAAGCGGTAAGAGCCGAGCCACTCGAGGGCCCGGTCCGAAACGATTCCCTGCCCCGCCAGCCAGGCCAGCTCCGCGTCATCGAACTCGAAGCGCTCGAGGGCCTCGAGGAGCCGGTCCAGCCCGGCAAAGACCCCGTAGCGGCGCCCGGACGGCAGGCTCCGGGTGAACACCTCGAACACGACCGGCTCGTCGGCCTTGTCCGCCTTCAGCGCGGCGTCGAGCATGGTGAGCTCGTAGCGATCGGTCAGAAATGCCGTGGACGTCATCGCAACCGGCGCCTTCGACGGGCCGCTCCCGCGGCGGCCAGCCTCTCCCCTCGCAGCTCTTCGCACTCGCGGTCATCGAGCGGGGCCAGGTCGCCGACCGCCCACGACAGGATCAGGTCGGCCAGGGCCGGGTTGCGAGCCAGCACCGGGCCATGGAGATAGGTGCCGAGCACCTTTCCCTGCCAGGCCCCATCCACGCCCGACCCGTCGCCGTTGCCCGAACCGTGCCGGACCCGGCCGAGAGGTAGGGCGCCGGAACCGAGGGACGTGATCCCGCCGTGGTTCTCGTAGCCGCTCAGCACCGGCAGAGCCAGCTCGGGAAGGGGTTCGACGACGATCTCCCCCACGGCGCGAGGGCCCCGTCCCTCGCTGGTCCGGCAGTCGATCAGGCCTATGCCTTCCACCTCCGACCCGTCCGGGCCGGCGAACGACCGACCGAGGATCTGCATGCCGGCGCAGACGGCAAGGACACACGCTCCATCGCTCACCGCCTGGCCCAGGGCGCCGTCGAGGCCGGGGCCGAGCTGGCGGGCCGCCAATGCCTGAGGCAGGTCCTCGCCCCCGCCAACGACGTAGACATGGCAGC
>JAFAWZ010000102.1 GCA_019241495.1 Acidimicrobiales bacterium
GCCCTCGCAGCCGGACTGGTAGCCGCCACCACACCAGTGGCCGCGCTCATGTTCCGGTTCAACAACCCGGACGCCCTGATGGTGATGCTCATCACTGTGGCTGCCTACGCCACGGTCAGGGCGACCGAAGACGGGCGCAGCCGGTGGCTGGTCTTGGCCGGCTCAGCCGTCGGCTTCGCCTTCCTGGCCAAGATGCTCCAAGCCTTCCTCGTCCTACCTCCCCTGGCTCTGGTGTTCCTCGTCGCTGCCCCAGGTGGGCTGGCCCGGCGCCTACGCGCCTTGTCCTACGCGGGTGCGGCTCTGGTGGTATCGGCCGGCTGGTGGGTGATGGCGGTGCAGCTCACCCCGGCCGCGGACCGACCCTACATAGGCGGCTCGCAGAACAACTCGCTCTGGAACCTGATCTTCGGTTACAACGGGTTCGGCCGCCTCACCGGGAATGAGACCGGGAGCGTCGGCGGAGGACCGGGGGGCACGACGGGCCGATGGGGACCGACCGGCCTGCTGCGGCTCTTCGGTGACGAGATGGGGACGCAAGTCTCGTGGCTCCTCCTCGCCGCTCTGCTTCTCCTCGCAGCTGGGTTGATCATCACCTGGCGAGCGCCCCGTACCAACCGGACGCGGGCCGGGCTGCTGCTGTGGGGCGGCTGGCTGGTGGTCACCGGCCTCGCTTTCAGCCTGGGACAGGGAATCATCCATCCCTATTACACGGTCGCCCTGGCCCCGGCGATCGGCGGGATCATCGGGACGGGCGGGATCCTCTTGTGGCTCAACCGGGGCCGCTGGATGGCCCGAGCAGCGCTGGCCGCCTCCATAACGGTCACCGTGGCCTGGTCCGTGGTGCTGCTGAACCGCACGCCCGACTGGTTGCCGTGGCTCCGGGCCGTCCTGGTGGCGACAGGAAGTCTGGCCGCCCTCGGCGTCCTGTTGTGGCCGTACGTCACCCGCTGGTGGCGCCGGGCCCTGGCCGCGGCCGCCCTGATGGCGCTCGTTGGAGCCCCGGTGGCTTACACGCTCGACACCATCAACACCCCCCACGCCGGTGCCATACCGTCGGCCGGACCAACTGGCTCTACCACGGCCGGCTCGAGCACTGCCGGCTTCGGCGGGCCGCCCGGTGGGGCCCAGTTCCGGGGAGGCCAATTCCAGGGCGGCCAGTCCCGGGCCGGGCAGCTCGGCGGTCCGGGCCGCTTCGCCCAGGGCCCAGGGGCGGGGGGCGGCGGGTTCGCTCCGCCCGGGCAGGGCATCCCCGGGCAGGGCCCAGGCCGGTTCGGAACGCCAGGAGGAGCAGGTGTAGCCGGCCGGGGAGCCGGCGGCGGCTTGCTCGACGCCAGCCGGCCCAGCGCCGCGCTGACCAAGCTGCTCCGCACCGACGCTTCTCGCTACACATGGGTCGCAGCCACCGTAGGAGCCAACTCGGCCGCCGGCTACCAGCTCGCCACCGGCGGCCCGGTGATGGCCATCGGCGGGTTCAACGGGAGCGATCCCTATCCCAGCCTGGCCGCCTTCGAAGCGCTCGTGAAGGCGGGACGGGTCCACTACTACATCGCGGGAGGCGGGGGTGGCGCAGGTGGAGCAGGGTCGTCCGGGGATGCATCGGCCATCTCCCAGTGGGTCGAGGCCAACTTCCAGCCCACGACCGTCGGCGGGGTGTCGGTCTACGACCTGAGCAGGGCGGCGGGACAGTGACAGCCCAGCGAGCCATGATGGGCCGCATCCAGATCGCCAGCCCCCCCGCCCCGACGAGCTCTGCCACCGCTCAGTCCCGGTACCGGGCCGTCGACATGGCCACCGCGGCGGTAGGTATCGGCCTGGGTGCAGTGATCGGCACGGCCATCAACGCGGAGTCGATGACCGCCCTCGGCGCCCCCGGCGGGGTGGCGACCTTCCTCGGCCGCCTGGCCGGCCTGAGCGGGGCGTACCTAATGCTGGTCATGGTGTTGCTGATCGCCCGGATCCCGTGGGTGGAGAATGTGGTCGGCCAGGAGCGGCTCGTCCGCTGGCACCGTCTGCTCGGGCAGTGGCCGGTATACCTGATCGTCGCCCACGCCACGTTGATCACCCTGGGGTACGCCCAACAGGACCGGTCGGGTTTCTTGCACCAGGCGTGGGTTCTGATCGACTCGTATCCCGATGTGCTGGCTGCCGTGGTTGCCCTGCTGCTCATCGTGGTGGCGGCAGCCATCTCGATCCGCCAGGTCCGCCGACACACCCGGTACGAGACCTGGTGGACGGTACACCTGTACCTCTACCTGGCGCTCGCCCTGGCTTTCTCGCACCAGCTCGCCAACGGCGCCTCCTTCGTGGGTCATCCCCTGACCCGCGCCTTGTGGACGACGTTGTGGCTCGCCACTGCGGGCATCGTTCTCGCCTACCGGGTGGTGCTCCCGGTCGTGAGGAGCGCGCACCATGGCCTCCGCGTTGTCGGCGTTCGCCAGGAGGCGCCCGGCGTCTGCTCGATCGTGTGCAGCGGCCGGGACCTGGAGCGCTTGGGTGTCGAGGGGGGTCAATTTTTCCAGTGGCGGTTCCTGGCCCGCGGCCTGTGGTGGCAGGCCCATCCCTACTCGTTGTCAGCTCTTCCGCAGTCGGGTCACATCCGGATCACCATCAAGGCGCTGGGCGACCATTCCGATGCCATATCCCAGATCAAGCCCGGGACCAGGGTGGCGGTGGAAGGTCCTTACGGCCGGTTCACCTCGCAAGCCCGCTCGTCGGACAAAGTGCTGCTCGTGGCAGGAGGAGTCGGCATCACCCCGATCCGGGCCCTCCTCGAAGACATGGATCCATCCGTCGACGTTGTGGTGTTGATACGGGCGTCGAGACCCCACGACGTGCTCTTCCGGGACGAGATCCGATCGCTGGTTGGTATGCGGGGCGGCCAGCTGCACGAGCTGATCGGCTCCCGCCGAAAGCACCCGATGGGGCGGCGAGAACTGGCCGGGCTGGTGCCCGACATGGCGGAGCGCGACGTGTACGTCTGCGGACCCGAGTCGCTGAGCCAGGTGGTGGTCGCGACCGCCCGGGCTCTAGGAGCTCCAGAGAAAGGCATCCATTGCGAGCAGTTCTCGTTCTGAGGTCGCGGCGATGAGAAAGGCTCCGATCGTGGTGGGCTCGACGGCGGTCGGCCTCGGCCTGGTGCTGAGCTTCCACACCCACCAGCCGACCACGTCCAGGCTCAGTCTCGGGTCGTCGCCCGCGACTACGCCGACCACTGGCACACCGGACACGACTACACCGGGCACGACTACACCGACTACTGGTACACCGACTACCAGCGCCCCCGCCACGACCGCACCCAGCACCACCCGGATGGTCACCGGCCGCGACATCCGTTACCGCTACGGCGACATCCAGCTGCAGGTCACCGAAAACGGGTCCCGCATCACCAACCTCAAGGTGATCCGCAACGGGGCGGCCGACCCCCGCTCGGCCGAGATCAACAACCAGGCCGTCCCGTTGCTCCAGCAGCAGGCCCTGCAGATCCAGTCGGCCAACATCGACGGCGTCTCGGGAGCGACCTTCACGAGCTACGCCTACGCCCAGTCGCTGCAGTCGGCCCTGGACCAGCTCAAAGGTTGAACGAGGAGCGACCGATCCGGCGGGCCGAGCCGGTGATGGGCACGATGGTGTCGATAGACGTGCGGCCCGGATCCGTGCCCCGACAGGAGGTGTTCCTCGCTCTGGCCGCCGCGAAGCGTGTACTGCACCAAGTGGATGCGGTGTTCAGCACCTGGAAAAAGGACAGCCCACTCAGCCGCCTGCGCCGAGGTGAGGTAGAGCTGGCAGAGACACCGCCAGATGTGGCGGAGGTGCTGGAGCGGTGCAACGAAGCCAAGCGTCTCTCGGCGGGCTGGTTCGATCCGTGGGCCATGCCGGGCGGTGTCGACCCGACCGGTCTGGTAAAGGGGTGGGCAGCCGACCGAGCCCTGCAGGTCATCGCGGCCACCGGCGTGCAGGGGGTGATGGTCGGGGCGGGGGGAGATGTCGTGTTCCGGGGTGAACCGGAGCCCGGCCGGCCGTGGCGCATCGGCGTGCAGAACCCCTTCGACCGGGGCTCGATAGTCGCAGTCGTGGAAGCTCCCGGGGCGGTGGCGACTTCGGGCACCTACGAGCGGGGGGACCACGTGCTCGACCCGCATACGGGCCGGCCGGCGACGGCCGCTGCCTCTGCAACGGTCACTGGAACCGAGCTCGACGTGACCGACGCGCTCGCTACGGGGCTGCTGGCGTGCGGCCCCCCAGGGCTTTCTCACTTCGAGCAGCTCGCCGGCTATGAGGCGATGGTGATCAGCCCGGACGGCTCGAGGACGAGCACGGCCCGGTTTCCCTTCGCGACAGCTTCTTAGAGCACGAGTCCGGCCGCCACCGCAGCACCGAGCTCCCGGACCGCAGCCAGGTTCTCGGTGGTCGGCCCCCCATAGACGACCAGTGGCGCCTGGGCCGGGCGCCACTTCAGCCCGGCCGTTATGGCGTCGAGGGCTCGGAGCCCACCGGTGGCGTCGTTGTTGGCGTGCAACCAGGCCCCGAACGGCCGGCCGACGGTCTCCTCGAGACAGGGGTAGTAGATCTGGTCGAAGAAGTGCTTCAAGGCTCCCGCCAGGTACCCGAGGTTCACCGGCCCGGCCAAAAGATAGCCATCGGCCTCCAGCACGTCTACCGGGCCAGCGTTGAGAGCGGCCCGGACATGGACCTCCACCCCCTCGATGGCCGGGTCGCGCGCCCCCTCGAGAGTGGCCAGGTGCAAGGCGTGGGTCGCCGGAGAGACGGTGTGGTGGACTACGAGGAGGCGCTTCATGTGGCTCTACCCCGTCACTGGCTACTTGGTGACGGGGCTGGAGGCGGCCCCGGCGTGGATCTCGGCCGCCCTCCAGCAGTACCACGCCACCACCGACCGGTAGGGCCGGTACGGATCACCCAATGCGGCGAGCTGCTTCGGTGCGGGCATCGGGATGCCCCAGGCCAGGCCGAACCCCCGCCGCACCCCGAGGTCCCCCGTCGGCCACACATCGATACGCCGGAGCTGGAACATGAGGAACATCTGGGCTGTCCACTCCCCTATGCCCCGCACGGTCGACAATCGGGCCACGACCTCGTCGTCGGGCTCGCGCGCCACGCGCCGCGGCTCCAAGATCACCGTCCCGTCGAGCACCTTGGCGGCCAGGTCCCGGAGCGAGGAGGTCTTGTTGGCCGACAAGCCGGCCGCTCGCATCTGCTCGTCGGAGAGGGCCAATAAGGCGGCTGGCTCCACCGCGCCGAGTGCGGAGACCAGCCGGCCGTGGATGGCGGCCGCGGCAGCCCCGGCCAGTTGCTGGTAGACGATCGAACGGACCAAGGCGGCGAAGTGGCTCTCGAGAGGTGGGCGCAGCTTGATCGGTCCGGCCGCCTCCACGAGGGACGCCATCACCTGATCGCGTTGGGCCAGAATCCCGGCGGCTGCGGCATGGCTGACCATGGGAGGCATCAGCTGAACCCTAGCCACGCTCGCGGTAAGTGTCTGCGACCGGACCTGAGTAAACGATAAGGACGCGGTGGCATCACTGCCCTGGCAGAACACTGCTTGGCGGCACTGGCCAATTCGAATCACGGTGAGATGCCGCTGCGTCCTTTTCGTCCAAGTGGTCCGGTCACAGACGCTAATCTCGGCATGGCTAGAAAAGAGAGCTCAGACCGGTTACCTTGCTGACCCACGGAGAGTCATATCTGGTGACATCTGCACAGCCGGGCGGCCGACCCCCAGCCGCCTCGCCCCCGAGAGACGAGGTCCATTGAGCACTGCCGAGCCCCTACTCGACACGCCCGACTACGCCGACGAGACAAACGCAGAGTTCCAGACGCCTCCCGGCCGTAAGACGTGGGTGCAGCAGGTTCTCCTGACCGTCTTCCTCGTGGTTCCATTCGCGGCTCTTGCTGCGGCCATCCCGGTGGCGTGGGGATGGGGCCTGTCTTGGCGTGATGCTGTCATAGCCTCTGCCATGTACGCCATCAGCGGCTTGGGTGTGACGGTGGGATTCCATCGTTACCTGACCCATCGCAGCTTCCGGGCCAAGCGGCCGCTGCGCATCGCGCTCGCCATAGCGGGCAGCCTGGCCCTGCAGGCCTCGGTCATCCAATGGGTGGCCGACCACCGCCGCCACCATCGTTTCTCGGATCGCGAGGGGGACCCGCATTCCCCGTGGAGGTACGGAACGGGCATGGCCGCTTTGGCCAAGGGGTTCTTCTACTCGCACGTCGGCTGGTTGTACGACTGGGAGAGGACCGACGAGGAGCGCTACGCCCCCGAGCTGGTCGCCGACCGGGACATCAACTGGGTGTCGCGCATGTTCCCGACCTGGGTGGTGGTATCGATGCTGGCCCCCGCGCTCGTCGGCGGACTGTGGGCGTGGTCTTGGCAGGGGGCGGTGACGGCCTTCTTCTGGGGCAGCCTGGCCCGGGTGTGCCTTCTGCACCACGTGACCTTCGCCATCAACTCGGTGTGCCACATCACGGGCCGCCGGCCCTTCCGGACCCGTGACCGCAGCCGCAACGTGTGGTGGCTGGCCTTGCTCTCATTCGGAGAATCGTGGCACAACTTCCACCACGCCGAGCCGACCTCGGCCCGCCACGGGGTCCGCCTGCTCGAGATCGATACCAGCGCCATGCTCATCAAGGTGATGGAGAAGCTGCGGTGGATCAACGATGTTCGTTGGCCCGACCGGGCCGTCATCGCCCGCCGCAGGATGGTAGCCGGAGCCGCCGGCTAGCCAGTCCGACCCGGTGTAGAGCCCGCCTCCGCCCAAGTTGTTCTCTGAGAGGCTCTAGACCGCCACTGGCCGGCCGAAGTCCATCCGTTCCAGCGGCATGCCGGAGTCGCCCGAGTCATCGGTGCGAACCGCCAGCACCTGGTGCAGCTCGATGCGCCGCTGCGTGAAACCGAGCCGGGATCCAGCCAGGTAGAGCCGCCAGACCCGGGCGGTCGGCTCCCCCACCTCGGCCACGGCTTGGTCCCATCGGGCCTCCAGGTTGGCGCCCCATGCGGCGCACGTCCGGGCGTAGTGCTCCCGGAAGTTCTCCTCGTGGCGGACCTCGAAGCCGTGGTCCTGGATGGCCGAGATGATGCTGCCGACGGCCTCCAGCTCCCCGTCGGGGAACACGTAGCGGTTGATGAAACCGCCCGTCCGGGCCGGCG
>JAFAWZ010000180.1 GCA_019241495.1 Acidimicrobiales bacterium
TGCCGCCCTCCGCGTTGTCGTAGTGGGGGATGATGGCAACCGACGGGCCGAGGAAGCCGGCCAGGTCCAGGCCCTCCAACCAGAACGGGTCGGCGCCGACCTTGTAGATCTCGTAAACGGGAACGGTGTAGCGCCCGAGCGTCAAAGCGGCGGCGCTGGCAAAAACCACGCATCCGTCCTGGCGGAGCTTGTCGCCGAGCAGCTCGGGCAGCTCGGAGCCTCGCCACTGGCGCAGCGCGTAGCTGGGACTTCCGGGGCCGGCGAACACCCACCGGGCCGCCGCGACCGCGGCCAGGGCCTGGGCCCGCTGGAGAGGATCGGTGGCCGTCCGGTCCCCGAGTCGTGCAACCTGGACCGGCCGACCCACGCTCTGGGCGAAGTAGCTCACGGTCCGGGCGGAGATGTCGTCCGCGTTGGCCTGGAAGCCGTAGGGCGTATCGAGGACCACCGCCGGCACGTCCTCGCCGAGCTGGTCGAACACGGCCCGGTGTGGTTTGACCATGGTGGGGGCGGTCTCGCCCGAACCCATGATCACGAGCAACCGGGTCACGGCGCGCTCCCCGCGAGCTGTTCGATCAGGCCGGCGACGAGCGCGGGATGCTGGGCGTGCAGGTCGTGATCCCCCTCGATCCACTGGACGCTGGCCCGTGGGAGCAGCCTCGCGGCACAGGAGGCCTCGTCGCGCTTGGCCGCCATCCAGCGAGGGTTGGCAGAGTCGTCGGCCATCACGATGAGCACTGGCACTGACACTGACGGATAGGTGTCGCGTGGATGGTGCTCCCAGAGGTGGTGCAGGATCCGCAGGTGGTTCTCCCGGCGCAGCCACGGCCGGACGGTGCCGTCGCCGAGCACCTCCATGTTGGCGAGAGTGCCGTCTATTCCGGTCTCGGGCCACTCCGGATGGTGGGTCCGTATCAGCTTCTCGAACTCGGATGCCCGCATGCCGGCAAGGGGAGGGGGAGTCAGGGCGGCCTCGCAGGTCGGCCAATCGGCGAAGCGGCTGGACAGGTCGATCGTCCCGCCGTCTACCAGCACCAAACCGGCCGTCGCGGCCGGGTGGCGCGCCGCCAGCTCCAGGACCACGTTGCCGCCCCAGCTCTGGCCCGCCACGACCGGCACCCGCCCGGCCCAGCCGAGCGAATCGACAAGGCGTCGCAGGTCGGCTGTGATCGTCCCGAAGTCGTAGCCATCATCGGGTTTGGACGACCTGCCGTGGCCCCGCAGGTCCACCGCGGCCACCTGGTGGCCGCCGCCAGCGAGGATCTCGGCCACCCCGTCCCAGAGGTGGGCGTTCGAGGCCAGGCCGTGCACCAGTAGCACCGGGGGGAGCGGGCCGTCCGACCCCCATCGCAGGACGGACAATGACACGTTCTCTGCCACTTCTATGGCCAGCCGGTCCATCCCGCTCGCCCTCAGGCCCGGCGGTCGGGGCCGGTGGACTCAGCGGTTATGGCGACGATCACCCTCTGTTCGCGCGCCATGGCGGCGCGGTAGTCGTCCCAGTCCGGGTGCTCGCCTCCTACCTGTCTGTACAGCTCGACCAGCGGTTCCATGGCCTCGGGCAGCGAGACGATCTCGGTGCGACCCGTGATCGTCACCCACGGACCGAAGAAATTGTCACTGAAGGCGCACAAAGTGGCGCGGGGATCGCGCCGCAGGTTCCGCACCTTGTAGGCCGGTTCCCGGCTGGAGATGACGATACGCCCGGACGCGTCGACGCCGTGGACGACCGGCGAGGGAGCCAGCTCGCCATTCGCCCGGTGGGTGATGAGCACGGACCGGTGGTTCTGGCGGAGGAAGTCGAGGGCCGATTCGGGATCCATCCATCAAGTGTGCCGGGAAAGCGCCTCTACCGTCTCCTCCAGGAGGTAGTTGAGCCAGTGGTAGGCCGACTCTTCCGCGGTGCTCGGGACGCGCTCCGCGTCCTCCTCGCGAATGTCGAGGTAGGTGCCGAGGGCGAGACGGACGCTGTTGATGGCCCGGGACCAGGCCAGGAGCTGGTCCTCGGTCAGGGTCGACTGGCGCGCCGTCGAGGCGACCAGCTCGAGCTCGGCGCGGCGCCGCTCCACGAGGTCGTCCTGCATGAGGCGGCGATACTCGTCTTGATGCTGGATGTCGGCCGGGTCGCTGTAAGCGGGGGGGAACAGCCGGTACAGGACGGGAGCGCCGGGGTCCTCGAGCAGCTCCAGGAACTGCTCCATCAGCTCGACGATCACCTGTCGGAAGCCGTCGTCGAGCTCGACGCGATATGCGCCGGACTTCTGGTCCCAGGTGATGGTCCGCCCGCCGAAGAGCGGGCTCAAGGGTGCTGACCTCTCACTACCGGCGGGCCTTCAGCTGTCGTGCTCCATCGTCGCCCACAGCCCATGCTCGTGGAGGCGGAACACGTCGAGCTCGGCCTTCTCGCGCCGCCCGTGCGACACGATGGCCTTGCCCTTGTAGTGGACGTCGAGCATCAGTTCGTGGGCTTTCTCGTGGCTGTAGCCGAACAGCTTCTGGAAGACGAAGGTCACATAGGACATGAGGTTGATGGGGTCGTTCCAGACGATCACCTTCCACGGCCGGTCAGCCGCGGTCAGCTCGCCCGACTCCGGGAGCTGGATCTCGGCGGGGGCCGTGGAGGCCCTGGACCCGATCGACATCTAGGCGCCTCCCCCCGCTGGGGTGGCCGCCACCACCGCCAGAGCGCCAGCGGTAGTCGAGGGTACGGCCGAGGCGGCCGGCGCGTACGACCACAGGCTCATGTAGAAGCGCAGCGCCGCGATCACGAGCACGCTGGCTCCCGCGACGTGCACGGCTACCAGGGCAACCGGGTCACCGTCGAGGTACTGGGTGTATCCCACCACTGCCTGGAGAGCGAGGGCGGCCAGCATCACCTGGGCCTCGCGGACGACCCCGGCCGGCCCGCCGTGGCGAACGAGCAACCACAGGTTGACCAAGGTGATGCCCAGGAACACCTCCACTGCGGTCCCGTGCAGCTGGGCGACGGCATGTAAGGAGAGGTGGAACCGGGGGGCCTTCGGGTCGCCGCCGTGGGGTCCAGTGGAGGTCACCACGGTGCCCAGGGAGGCGACCACTGCCAGCGCCACCAGCATCAACTGGGCCAGCTTGATCTGCACCAGGCCGACTACCGGCCGACGCTGGTGTGACTCGTCGGGGATGGCAGCTCGGTGGTGGAGCACCACGGCGAGGGCGAGAAAGGCCATCCCGAGCAGGAAATGCACGCTAACCAGGCCGGGCGCCAGCTTGGAGTACACGACCACCGCACCCATGACGATCTCGACCACCAGCCCGACGACCAAACCCACCGACAAGATGGTCAGGTCCCGACGGCGGGGACGCCGCCTCCATGCGGCCACCACGGTTCCCAATGAGGTGACGGTGACGATGGCGTTGATCAACCGGTTGCCGAACTCGATCCACGCATGGATGTGCATGGGGGCGGCCACGCTGGCGGCAGTGCAGTTGGGCCAGTTGGGGCAGCCCAGGCCAGACCCGGTGAGGCGGACGGCGGCGCCCGATATGACGGTGAGGGCCAGGGCCCACACCGCGAACAGGGTCACCCGGCTGAACCCAGCGGGGGACAGGGTGGGGATCCGGGGGCGGGCAGCCCGGGCGTTGCTCGCTTCCATGGTCGAGGCGACTCTCTGTGACTGGTCCATTTTCGCCGGCGCGGTGCCGGGGCCATGCTATGGCGGGTGGGCAGCCGAGGGACACTCGGCCGCTTTGTTGGGAATGTTCCTCCTGCCGTAAGGTCAAGGCCCGATGTCAGCAGCGGTTACTTCGGTCTCGGGTGAGGTGACCCTGGCGCGCCGGGCCGCCGGATTCGTGGCCCTGACCAAGCCGCGGATCGTGGAGCTGCTCCTGGTCACCACCCTGCCGACCATGGTGGTGGCCGCCCGCGGCATGCCCGGCTGGGGGCTGATGGTGGCCACCCTCGTCGGTGGGACACTGGCGGCCGGCGGCGCCAATGCCATCAACATGGTCGTCGATCGCGACATCGACTCGGTCATGAAGCGGACCCGCAACCGGCCCCTCGTGACCGGGATCGTCAGCCCGCCCCAGGCCCTGGTGTTCGCCCTTGCGCTCGAGACGGCGGCGTTCGCCGAGCTGTGGCTGGCGGTGAACGCCCTCTCCGCGCTGCTAGCGGTCAGCGCCACTGTCTTCTACGTCTTCGTCTACACGTTGTGGCTCAAGCGAACGTCCCGGCAAAATATCGTGATCGGCGGGGCCGCCGGGGCGGTGCCGGTCCTCGTGGGCTGGGCCGCCGTGCGCAACAGCATCGGCTGGTCGCCCGTCGTGCTGTTCGCCCTGATGTTCCTCTGGACCCCGCCCCACTTCTGGGCCCTCGCCATCCGCTATCGGGACGACTACCGGTCGGTCGACGTGCCGATGATGCCGGTCGTGACCTCGTTTCGTCGCACCTCGGCGCAGATCCTGGCCTACACCGTCCTGGTGTGGGCGGTGTCGTTGTTGTTCGGATGGTCAGCCGGGCTGGGCCCCCTCTACTGGGCCAGCGCGGTGGTGCTGGGCGGCGTGTTCTGCGTCCTGTCGTACCGGTTGTGGCAGAGCCCCAGCGAGTCCCGGGCGATGAAGCTGTTTCACTGGTCGATCACGTACGTGACTTTCTTGTTCGTGGCCATGGCGGTCGATCAGCTGATCTTCTAGTCCCATCTAGTCCCATCTTCCTAGTCCCATCTGAAGGTGCGGGCGGCCAGGAGGGGGGCGCCCACCGCCCAGATGCCGAGCACGATCCAGGCCCGCCCCGGAACCGAGGCGCCCGCGGTGAGAGACCCGTGGAGGGCATCAGAGAGCGCCCCGGCGGGAAGGGCCCGGGCCACGCCGCGCAAGCCCGACGGGAGCTTGGACAAAGGGATGACCATCCCGCCGAGCAGCAAAAGCAACAGGTAGAGGCCGTTGGCGGCGGCCAGGGTGACCTCGGCCCTCAAGGTACCGGCCATCAACAGCCCCAAGCCGGCGAAAGCGACCGTGGCCAGGATCACCGCCGGGACGGCCGGGGCGATCGGCCCACCGGGGTTCCAGCCCAGGACCACGCCGGCGACGACCACACCCGCGGCTTGGAGGACTTCGATGGCCGCGATGGCGGCGATCTTGGCGCCCAGGAGCCGACCCCGTCCGAGCGGGGTAGAGCCCAGCCTTTTGAGGACGCCGTACTGGCGTTCGAAGCCGGTTGCGATGCCGAGGCTCACCATCGCCGTCGACATCACCGCCAGCGCGAGTACCCCGGGGGTCAAGAACTGGACCGGGTGCCTGACCCGGTCCGGCTTGGGTAGTACATCGACGAGCGAGAAGAACACGAGCAGCCCCAAGGGGATGGCCAGGTTGAGGAGCACCGAGTCGCCGCGCCGGGCGGTGAGGCGCAGCTCAGCGGCAATCTGGGCCCGAAACGCCCTCATGCCGGGTTCTCGTCGTTGGTCAGGTGCAGGAACACCTCTTCCAGGCGCGATCCGGTGTGCAGGTCGGTGACGGGGAGCTCCCGCTCGGCCAACCAGGCCGCCAGCCGGGCGACGGCGCCGGGCGAGCCCGGAGCGGCCACGACGTATTCCCCCGCTTGGATCTCACGAACCGGCGCGGACAGGGCCGAGGCCAGGATGTCCACGTCGATACCGGGCCGGCTCCGGAAGTGGATCTCGTCCCGGCCCGGCCCCCGGGCTGTCAGCTCGGCCGCCGTCCCGCTCGCCACGACCCGGCCCCGGTCGATGATCACGATGCGGTCGGCCATGCGCTCGGCCTCCTCGAGCTCATGGGTCGTGAGCAGGATTCCCGCACCCTCCTCGCGCAACCGGGCGACCTCGGCGCGAATGGCGAGCCGGCCGCGTGGGTCGACCCCGGCGGTCGGTTCGTCCAAGAACGCCACTGCTGGGCGGCCCACCAGCGCCATGGCCAGGGAGAGCCGTTGTTGTTCCCCGCCCGAGAGTCGCCGCCACGGGGTCGCCGCAACCTTCTCGAGGCCCAGCCTGGCGACCAGTTCTTCTGGATCTTCCGGGTCTTCGTAGTAGCTGGCGAACAACTTGACCGCCTCGCGCGGCCCCATCCCCGGATAGACCCCGCCCCGCTGGAGCATCACCCCCACCTGGCGGGTCAGGCGCCGCTGTTCCGCCGGTCGGCTCGGGTCGAGGCCGAGCACCCGGACCTCGCCGGCCGCCCGTCTCCGGTAGCCCTCCAGGGCCTCGACGGTGCTGGTCTTGCCCGCCCCGTTGCGGCCGAGCAGGGCTACTGTCTCACCGGCTCGGACCGCGAGGTCCACGCCGTCCACCGCCACCGCCGTCCCGTAGGAGACCACCAGCCCTGACACCTCGATGACCGCTCCGGGCACGATACCCGAACGTACTGCGATGTCATCCTTGCGGCCTAGTCCAGAATCCTCCTCGAGGCGGATGGTCCCAACTGGTCCTTTCGGGCGATGATTATGGAGCTGGTTCCATTCGTTCCCCCCTGCCCATTCGTTCGCCAGGAGGCCCGATGATCGAGGCACGCCGCCTCACCAAACGATACGGGCCCACCGTGGCCGTGGAC
>JAFAWZ010000122.1 GCA_019241495.1 Acidimicrobiales bacterium
ATAGGCCATGGCGTCGAGCATCGACACATCGATCACCGATCCAGTTCCCGTGGCCGTCCGGTGGTGGAGGGCGGCTAGAGCGGATTGGGCCGCGAATGTCCCTGTCACTTTGTCTGCCAGATATCCGTTGGCCAGGTCGGGAGACCCGGCCGCCCTGGCCATGGAACCGGTGCGGGCCTGAAGGATCGTGTCGAAGGCGGGGAAAGTGGCGAGCGGGCCGGTCTGGCCGAATCCGGTGATCCTCACCCATATGAGGCGGGGGAAGCGGGCCCGGACCACCTCTGCTGAATAGCCCAGGCGGGCCGCCACGCTGGGCCGCCAGTTGGAGATCAGGATGTCCGCTTCGGCGAGGAGGCGTTCGAAGGCGCGCGTTCCGGCCTCGCTTTTCAGGTCGAGGAGCTCGGTCCGTTTGTTGCGGTTGCAGTTGGCGAAGACGAGGCTCACGCCGTTGCGTTTCTGGCTGAAGCGGCGGAGGGGATCTCCACCAGGAGGAGCTTCAACTTTGACCACCTCAGCGCCCAGATCTGCGAGCTGCAACGACGCGAAGGGCCCCACCACATAGGTGGCGGCTTCTACGACGCGGATGCCGGCGAGGGGTCGCACGCGGGGGTCAAGCGGCTTCGGGCAGGAGCCGGATCATGTCGGCCCCCCCGGCGAGAAAACGGATCATGTCGTTCAGGTGGGTGCAGGACTCTTCGCCCTGGAGCCGCCGATGCACCTGCCTGGCCACCACTGGCAGAGACGCGCCGACGAGGGTCTCGAGCCCGAGGACGGCCAATGGGCAGTCGTCGTGGGGCAGCACGTGGGGGGTCGCGATCAATGACCGGATCTCCATCTTCTCTCCTTGGGTCTCGGCCGTGAGCTCGTACTCGTGCACCACTACTTCGGTGGCAGAGTCTCCGTCGGGCTCGAAATTGCTGTCGCGGAAGAAGCTCTTCAGGCTCAGGCCGAGAGGCGTCCTCGACACCTCGATCAGCCGGCGCCGCCTGCCGTAGCCGGCGGGAAGGTCACCCAGTGACCCAGCCGAGTCGAAGGCGCCCAGATCAGGGGCCGGGGGCGGCTCGAGCATCGGAGCCCGGGCGTGCCCGGGGATGTGCTCGAAGCGCCGCCCGGCACACAACGGCCCGTCGTGTGGTTCACGTCCGGCCGGCGGTAGCAGGACCAGGCCCTGGCGGATCCTCCGGCGGGCGATGCCGTAGCGCATGCTGGACGGAGCGCCTGGAAGGTCCCCGAGCAGCAACCCGAGCGGCGAGTCGCCGAGGTCCTCCAGCGAGGTTCGAACCGCGGCGCGAAAGCCGGGGCCCAGCCGGAGGCCGACGAGATCGAGGGCGGGTCCAGGGCGGCTCTCGGACCATTCGATCAGGCCGTCGTCACCAACGGTGACGCTCAACTCGGCTCGGGCCACGTCACGATGGCGCCCGTCCGGGCCAACGACGGTGTCGACGGCCCGGCCCGCGATCCCTTCCACATTGCGGGCCAGGGCATTCTCTGAAGGAGCAATGTCGAGGTGCGACGCCCGGCGTACCGAGGCGGGCCGGGCGGCGGGCATTTCGGTGGCCGGCCCGATGGGCTCGATGTTCGTCATCACCAAGAGCAACGGTACCGGATGGCCTGGCCTGGCCTAGTCGGATGGCCTGGCCGCGGCCTAGTGGACCTAAGGTCTGTCTGCATGCGCATCGGAATCCATCTCCCTCAATTCGGAAAGGCCTTGGGAGCGGGCGGGATCCAAAAGGCGGCGATCCGGGCCGAAGAGCTCGGCTTCGACGACGTGTGGGTCAGCGACCACCTGGTCGTCCCAGTGGGCCAGTCTTATCCGACCCCGTACCTGTACGACCCGCTCATGACACTGGCCTTTGCCGGCGCCGTCACCGAGCGGATCGGGTTGGGGACCAGCGTTTTGGTGGCTACCCAGTACACCAGCCCGCTGGCGCTGGCCAACAGCCTCGCCAGCCTCGATCACATGAGCGGGGGCCGACTCACGGTCGGCGCCGGAATCGGCTGGTCGCGAGCCGAATACGAGGCGCTCGGCGCGACCTTCGGAGAACGGGGCCAACGATTGGAGGAGATCGTCGAAGTGTGGCGCACGGCCTGGCGGGACGACCCGGCCACCCACGAGGGCCGGTTCTATCCCTTCCGGGACGTCCGGGTCCTGCCCAAGCCGGCCCACGCCATTCCCATCTGGCTCGGAGGCTCGAGCGACGCCGCCATCTCTCGCGCCACCCGCCTGGCCGACGGCTACCACGGCGTGGGTGTCGAACCCGAAGACGCGCCCCGCCTCATCGAGCGGATCCGGGCCGGGCGGCCCGAGGAGAGCTTCACCGTCTCGTTGCGAGTTCGTTGGGATGCAAGGGTCGACGACGAAGCGGTCGCCGAGACCCTCGAGGCATATTCCAAGGCCGGGATCCAGCACCTCCACTACGCCCCCGAGCGCGGAGACCTCGACACGTGGATCACGAACATGGAGCGGCTCGCCACGCAGACTGGGCTCCGAAAGTGAGCCGCTGAAGGGCTACTCGATGGAGATGGCGCCTTCGGGACAGAGCGAGACGGCGCGCCGGGCGGCGTCTTCCAGCTCGGTTGGCACCTCGCCCTCGATGGCGCACGAGTAGCTTCGCTCCTCGTCGTAGCGGAACACGCCGGGCGCCTCGGAGACGCACTTCAGATGGCTCTGGCACTTCCATGGATCGACGCTCACCTTCATGCGACCTCCTCGTCACCGTCCTCGCCGCTGGCGGTATGGTCGCGCCGGCGGTAAAATGATTCGCAAGGCGTATCTTTTCAGTTCGAACGGGGGTCCGGATGCTCAAAGATGATGTCAAGCTCGTATCGGTAGATGACCACGTAGTAGAGCCGCCAAACGTATGGCAGGACCGGCTCCCTCCCAAGTACAAGGAGATCGGTCCCCGCATCGTCGAGGTCTGGGACGACGGGAGCGAGCACGCTGTGGAGCTCGACTCGAACGGGGAGGTCAACGGGCCCCGTGACGCTCTCCACTTCTGGGAGTGCGAAGGCCGCAGGACGCCCGTATCCCTGCAGGGCAGCCCCCGAACGAGGCGTTTCCGCACGGATGGCACCGATGAGGACTTCCATTCCCGGAGCTATACCGACATGATCCCGGCCGCCTACGACCTCAAGGCCAGGTTGGCCGCCATGGACGAAGACGGCGTGTGGGCCGCCACGTTGTTCCCGACTTACCTGCGTTTCGCGGCGACCGGCCTCCTGCAGATCGACGACAAGGCAGGCCTGGGCATCGAGATCGTCAAGGCGTACAACGACTGGATGGTCGACGACTGGTGCAGCGGCGAGGGCAAGGGCCGGTTCATTCCCATGATGATCCTGCCGCTGTGGGATCCCGACGCAGCCGCCCAGGAGATCCGGCGGTGCGCGGCCAAAGGTTTCAAGACCATCACCATGACCGAGAACCCGGTGCCCCTCGGGCTTCCGTCCTACTGGACCACCCACTGGGACCCGGTGTTCGCGGCGGCGGCCGAGACCGGGCTGGTCCTGTCGATGCACATCGGCACCTCCGGCGCCCTGACTCTGCCGGCGCCCGAGGCGAGCTTCGACGTGCCCATCTCGCTTTGCGGCCTCAATGCCATGAGCGCCTGTGCCGACCTCACGTTCTGCGGCATCCTCGAACGGAATCCCGACGTGAAGATCGCCCTGTCCGAAGGCGGCAGCGGCTGGGCCCCTTACCTGGTCGAGCGCATGGACTACACCTGGGAGCGCAGCCGTCTGGTGAAGAACCGTGGGTTGCCGCCTTCGCAGATCTTCAAGCGCCACTTCTGGACGTGCTTCATCAGCGACCAGACGGCGATCAACATTCGCCACGAGATCGGGGTCGAGAAACTCATGTGGGAGGGCGACTTTCCGCACAACGACTCCCAATACCCGAACAGCCGGATCCTCCTGGAGAAGGCGCTGGCCGAAGTGCCCGACGGCGAGGCTCATCAAATCGCCGAGCTCAACGCTCGTAAGCTGTTCGACTTCTGGGATTGACCCCGCTACCCGCTGAGGGAGCTCTACGAGGTCTCCGGTCCTACTGTTTGCGCAGTGAGGACCGGCAGCGGCACTGATCGGATTGATGAAGCTCGATCATGTTCCCCGACGGGTCAGTGAAGAAGACCTGGTCGGTAGGCCCCTGAGCGACCGACCACCAGCCGACGTCGAGACGGTCGAGCTCCTGCTTGGCCGCGTCGAGATCCGGGACGCCCAGGGCGATGTGGCGGGTCGCGGGGTCCATGTCCTCGCTGCGGGCGAAGCGGGACACTCCTTCGACGCCCATGAGATGGACCTGGGTGTCGTTGGAGCAGTCGAGCCAGGCGCCGGGAAAGGTAGGGTCGTTGCGCCGGGCCGGGTCGGCTACCAAGCCGAGGATGTCCGGGTAGAACCGGATCGCCTGGTCGGCCCGATCGGGGGCCACGCGCAATCCCACATGATGGAGTTCCGCACCTTCGAGCATGAGTCGGAGTGTAGTCCTGAGTCGGTACGTCGGGTCGAGGGGTGCCGGCTGGCGCTTCCCGGAGCACAGCTGACCGCTCCGTGACGGCACCCGAGGTGGTGGCAGAAGGCCTGGTCTATGCCGAGTGCCCGCGCTGGCGCGACGGTGCTCTCTACGTCTCGGACATCCTTGGCCAGCGCGTCGTCGCGGTGGGACCGGACGGATCGCTCACCGAGGTGGTCGAGCTGGACGATCGACCGGCCGGGCTGGGCTGGTTGCCCGACGGCAGGCTGCTCGTCGCATCCATGCGACGCCGCCAGCTGGTGTGCCCCGAGCCCGGTGGAGTGTCGCTCCACGCGGACCTGGCGTCGATCGCGCCCCATGAGATCAACGACATGGTCGTCGCTCCGGATGGAACCGCGTATGTGTCACAGTTCGGTTTCGACCTGCTCGGTGGCCAGGAGCGAACGACCACGGGGTTGATTCGGGTCTCGCCGGACCGGGTGGCGACAGAGGTTGCTTCGGGCTTGGCGTTCCCCAACGGGGTGGCGTTGGCGGGCGACGGGGTGAGCCTCCTGGTGGCGGAGAGCGACGCCGGGCGGATCACCCGGTACCGGGTCGACTCCAACGGGCAGCTTGGCGATCGGCAGGTCTTTGCCGACCTCGGGCAGCGGCCGGACGGCATCTGCACCGACGCCAGCGGCGCGGTCTGGGTCGCCTGTGTCCAAGCCGGGCGGTTCGTTCGCGTCGAAGCTTCGGGGACGGTCAGCCAGACGATAGAGCTCGAGCAGGGGCGCCGCGCGGTAGCCTGCGTGCTCGGCGACGACGACCGCCGGACGCTCTATCTGTGCACGGCGGGGCGTCGGCACCTCTCGGATCGAGCGCTGCCGCGTCGAGGTGCCGGGTGACGGCGTACCCTGATGGCTCGCCCATGACCGCCCAACAGTAAGGGGGACCGGTTGACGACAACCGAAGATCCGGTCGTTTACGAGATCGTTCGGCATCGGCTGTTGATGTTGACCGAAGAGTGCGCCAGCACGGTGATGACCACGTCGGGCTCCCCGGTGGTCGTGTTCGGTCGAGACTTCAACTCGGCGGTGATGACCGCGACGGGTGAGTACGTGTTCTTCGGGCGGAACATCAAGATCCACGCCGGAGTGATGGACCTGGTCGTTAGCGACATCCTCGCTTCGGCGGAATCGGGGCTGGAGGTGCGCGACGGCGACATGTTCCTGTCGAACGACCCCTGGGTCGGCAGTGGCCACCAAAACGACGTGGTGGTCGTCTGTCCGGTCTTCGCGGACGGCCGGTTGCTGTTCTGGCTGGGGAACGCCCTCCACCACATGGACATCGGTGGATCGGTCGTGGGCGGCCGCAGCTCCCGGACCAAGTCGGTGTTCGAGGAGCCGACCATATTCCCGCCGGTGCGCATCGTCGAAGGAGACCGGCTCCGCCCCGACCTGGCCCGCTTGTTCGTTCGCCAGTCGAGGCTGCCCAGCTACGAAGCCCTCGATCTACGGGCCCAGGTGGCCGGCAACCTGGTGGCCAAGCGCCGCCTGCTCGAGATGCTGGGCGAGTTCGGCCCCGACGCGGTCTCGTCGATCGCCGAGACTCTGGTGGCCGAGGGCGGGCGGCGCTTCGAGCGGATCTTGCAGGGTCTTCCAGACGGCGAGTGGCACGACGAGGCCTACCTCGATGGCGTGGCCGATGGTGACGATCGCCTGTGCCGGGTGGCCATGCGTGTCGTGAAAGAGGGCGGGTCCATCGAGTTCGCCGACGACGGTTCCGATCCCCAGCTCGACTCACCCGTCAACTGCGCCTTCGGGGCGTGGCGGTCCGGGATCATCTGCGCGGTGATGAGCCAGTTCGGCACTGACGTGGCTCTGTCCCCGGGTGGCGCGCTTCGTCACATTCGCTTCACGCCCGAGCCCGGCACGCTGCTCAACGCCAACCACCCGGCTCCTGTGAACCGGGCGACCGGCCTGGGGGTGGGTCTCAGCGCCGGGATGGCCATGCGGCTGCTGGCCGAGGTGCTTTGTGGCAGCGCAACTCACCGGCCCAAGCTGGCCGCGGTGAGCGGAAGCGAGCCGTTGATCATCGCCGGGTTGACGGGTAGGGGACCGACCGGCTCGAAGTACTTCCGGGTCTTCACCGACCCTGTCGCCTGTGGGAGCGGAGCCTTCGGAGGTGGTGATGGGGACGCCACCGGAGGATCGACCATCAACCTGGGGGCGGTGATCCCGAACGTCGAAGAATACGAGGCCTTCGGCGGCTACCTGTACCTGTTCCGGCGGGAGGAGCCCGATACGGGTGGGGCGGGGGAGTGGCGGGGAGGGAACGCGCTCAGCTACGGCGTGGTCCCCTACCAGGTGGAGTCCTCGGTCGCCAACGTCACGGGTTGGGGGGTCGGTTTCCCCACCTTCGCCGGCAACTTCGGTGGCTACCCGGCGACCGCTCGGCGAGTGGAGCTGGTCCGGGGGTGTGACGTGTGGAGGTCGGTATCGGACGGTTGCTGGCCCGGCTCGGAAGAGGAGATCAAAGGTGACGCCACTCTGCTGCCCGGCCGGATGGAGACCATCGACCTCGGTGACTCCGACGCCCTGATCCTCGTCTCCGGCGGCGGCGGAGGAGTAGGAGATCCCCTCGATCGCCCGGCCGCGATGGTGGCCCAAGACGTGGTCGAAGGCGCTGTAAGCCACCGGGCCGCTTCGTTGCTCTACGGGGTCGTGGTGGACGATAGCGGGCAGGTAGACGGCGAAGCGACGCTCCTCAGGCAGAGGGAGATCAGGGCCCGGCGGGCCGGTCGCGAAGTCCCAGAGCAGCCCGCTGGCGCCTGGGAGGCGCCAGCGGGGCCAGCCCCGGTCATGGGGGCTCACCCGGCGATCCTGATGCACGAGGGTCGGCCCAGGTGTGCCCGGTGTGGCTTCATCGTCGGGGCCGCGGCGAGGTCCTACCTGAGCCTGGCGTCGGCCCGGTCCGTTCCGTTGCGCGACCGCATGGCCGTGAGCGGGATCGGCGACGAGCCCACGGGGTGGGGGGCGAGCCTCGTCGAGGTCTCCTGCCCGGGATGCGGGCACCTCTTCTCGACCAACGTTGCCATCGATAAGGCGGGCGCATGAACGGCTGCGGGATCGACATCGGAGGGACCTTCACCGACGCGGTGGTGACCTCACCGGAGGGGTGCTGGACCGGCAAAGCGGAGACCACCCCGGACCGACCTGCCGTCGGTGTCCTCGGGGCGCTCGAGGTGGTGGCAGCCAAGCGGGGCCTCTCGCGACAGGAGCTGATCAGCGACCTCGACCAGGTGGTCCTCGGATCGACCATCGGCACGAACGCGGTCGTGGAACGCAAGACCGAGAGGGCCGGCCTGCTCACCACGCACGGATTCGAGGACACCTTGTTCGTGATGCGAGGCGGGATGGGCCGCACGGCCGGCCACCGTTGGGACGAGCTCGGCGATCCCTTCGCCCTGCGCAAGCCGCGCCCGTTGGTGGCCCGCCGGGACATACGAGGGATCAGCGAGAGGACCCTCCAAGACGGCACCATCCTGGTCTCGCCGACACCAGCCGAGATCCTGGCGGCCACCGAGAGCCTCCTTTCCGGAGGGGTCAAGTGCCTGGCCGTCAGCTTCTTGTGGGCGTGCCGCAACCCGGCCAGCGAGCAGATGGCCAAGAAGGTCATCGCCGCCGAGTACCCCGACCTGTACGTGTCCTGCTCGAGCGACGTCTCCTCGCGGGTCGGAGAGTACGAACGGACGGTGGCCACGGTCATCAACGCCATGCTCGGGCCCACCAACGAGCGGCTGATCGCCACCCTGGAGGATTGCCTGAGAGCCGATGGCTTCGGGGGAACGCTGTTCTTTCTCACCTCTTCGGGGGGAGTGGTCGACTCGAAGGGCGCAAACGACACACCGGTAATGCTCGTGGGCTCCGGGCCGGCCGGCGGGGTCGCCGCGTCGGCTGCTCTGGCCGCGGAGCAGGACCATCCCAACGCCATCCTGTGCGACATGGGAGGCACCACCTTCGACGTCGGTCTGATATGGAAGCACAGCCCGCTGCGACGCGCCGAGGACGTCATCGACGGGTACACGTTCTACCGCCCCAGCGTGGACGTCGTCTCGGTCGGGGCGGGCGGAGGCAGCATCGCTTGGGTGGATCTCGAGGGGGAGACCCCCAGGCTCCGGGTCGGTCCGCAGAGCGCGGGCGCTGTCCCCGGCCCGGCCTGTTACGGGCGGGGTGGCATGGACGCCACGGTAACGGACGCCAATCTCGTTCTCGGCTACATCGCGGCGGTGGACTACTTCGGTCCGGGCCGGTCGCTCGACCCGGCGTGCGCGCACCGGGCCCTCGATGAGCTCGGTCGGCATTGGGGCTGGGACGCCGAGCAGACCGCGGCCAATGTGATCAGGGTCGTCAACGCCCAGATGGCCGACCTGATCCGCCAGATGACCGTCCAGCGAGGGTTCGATCCCGACGGGTTTCGCATGTATGCATTCGGTGGTGGTTCACCCCTTCACATCGGTGGGATCGCCAAGCAGCTCCACGGCCGCGAAGCCGTGATCCCCGCGGACGGCGCCGCGTCGGTGTTCTCGGCGCTGGGCGCCGCGACGGCTGACATCGTCAGGGTGTTCTCGGCGACCGTCGGGGCGTCGACGCCGTGGAGCGTGGGCCAGATCGAACCGGTGATCGACGAGGTCCTGGGCCAGGCAGCCGAACTGGCCCGCCAGTTCGGCGCGCCGTCGCTCCAGGAGGTCGTGACCTTCACCGCCATGGTCGGCTACGGCGGCCAGGTGCACGCCCTGGAGCTGCCTTTGATGTGGTCGGTCTCGGGGGGCAACGACCGGGAGATCGAAGTCGACCTGGCCGAGCGGTTCTTCGAGTGGTATGACGAGCGGTTCGGCCAGGGTTTCTCGATGCGGGGCCGACGGGTGGAGCTGCGGGAGGTCCGTTGCATCCTCCGGATCGCGCGGGCTGTCACATCCGGGCCCCTGGCCCAGGTTCATGGAGCAGCGGACTCGGCCCAGGTCGGCGACCGCCGGGTGTGGTGGCCTGAGACGGCAGCCTGGATCGATACTCCGATCATGGAGGGTGAGCGCCTCGGGTCTGGTGAGACGGTCGCCGGACCGGCCATCGTGACGCTCGAGCGCTCCGCCGTGCTCGTGCATCCCGGCCAACAGCTCACCCATAGCAACGGCCGGGCCCTGATCCTACGGACGTCGGTTTCTTAGGCCCCGCCTTCGATCTACTTGGACGGCCGCGCCAAGTTTTCTCTTTGGTGGTGCTCCCGTTTCGGCCTGCTGTCGTCCAAGTAGTTCTGCGGCGGTCCCTTAGCGCCGGTCCTCCCCCGACCGGAGCGGGTCGAGCCCGAGGCGCGCCCCTCCGTCGGATACCGACTGCGACACCTGGGCCATCCCCAAAGGCAGCACCTTGCTCCGCAGCTGCCTCTCGAAGGCCGCCTGCACATCCGCGAAGGTCCACTCGCCCCGCTCGACGACGGGAAGGAGTATGGAAGGGTGGGTGACCAGGCTGAGCGCCCGGCGATCTATGCGCACCACCTGGCCGTTGATGCCCTGGGCGGCGTCAGAGAGCAGGTAGGTGACTACCGGAGCGTTGTTGGCGGCTGAGCTCTCGTCGCGAGGCGGCGAGGGGGCCCGGTCGGGACCGAGGTAGGCCGCGAACTCGTCGAGCATCCTCGTCGCCGCTGTCGGCGAGACGGCGTTGACCCGGATGCCCGTGTCGGCCAGCTCGATGGCCCACGTGTAGGTGAGCGAAGCAACCCCTCCCTTGCTCGCCGAGTACGCGGCAAGCAGTTTCCATCCGGCCTGGGAGCCCGACGTCACGTTGACGATGGAGCCATGTCCTTGCTGCAGCATTCGTTTGATGGCATGGGTGCCGCAGTACGCGGTGCCGAGCAGGTTGACCTCCACGACGCGACGGAACGTCTCCTCGTCGAGCTCCTCGGCCCGGCGAACCCGGATGATGCCGGCGTTGTTCACCAGCCCGTCGATAGCCCCGAACTCGTCCAAACAGCGTTCGATCAGATCGTGGGCGTCGGTCCATACGGAAACGTCGCCGTGATGGGCGATCGCCGTCGCACCGCTGGAGCGGATCTGGGCCGTGACCTCCTCGGCGACGTCGGCATCGACGTCGTTCACCACGACCCGGGCCCCTTCGGAGGCGGCATGGCGGGCGTATGCCGCCCCGATACCCCGGCCTGCCCCGGTGACGACTACCGCCTTCCCCCGAAGAGCATCGACGCTGGTGCCCACCTGGTACCCCCTTTCGCCAGCTGGCGCCGGTATGGCGGCCAAGTCGGGCAAATTCCGACGATACCATCGACGATCACAGCTCCAAGAAGAGTGGGGGATTCACATGTTCGTTACCTTCAGCCGGGGGCATCTCGCCAGCGCCGATCGAGCCGCCTTCACCGATTCGGCCCGCCGCTCGGTGGCGGCGGCCAACGATCAGCCTGGTTGTGTCATATACCGCCAGATGGTGGACCTCTTCGACCCGGAGACGGTCTATGTCATCGAGGCGTGGGAGTCCGAGGAGACCTTCCAGCGCCACGCCGGAGCCGACTACCACCACCGCCGGATCGAGGAGCTGGTCGGCCTCGACTTCCAGCCGCAGGAGTCCTACCGCTTCGGCGTCGCGGACTGGCGGCGTGGCCCGGGAGCCGATCTGCCGGCGCTGCTCGCCGGCCTCGCTGACTCAGGGATCACAGAGCCATGACCGCCACCAGTGGGCCTGATCAGGCGGGCCACCGGCTTGCCGGCCAGACAGTCGTCATCAGCGGAGCCAGCCGTGGCATTGGTGCCGACATGGCCCGTCTTTTTGCTGCAGAAGGGGCTTACGTCCTCTGCGCGGCCCGGACCATGCACCAAGGCGACCACAAGCTGGCCGGTTCGCTGGAGACCACCGTAGGTCTGATTCGCGAGGCGGGAGGCGTCGCGGCCGCCGTCGCGGCCGATCTCTCCCGGCCCGAGGACCGCGAGGCGATAGTAGCGGCCGCCCACAAGGAGTTCGGCCCTATCGATGTACTGGTCAACAACGCGCTGTTGGTCTACCGCTACCCGGTCCACGAGTACCCCCTGCAACGCTGGATGCGCTCGTGGGAAGTCAACTTCCAGGCGCCGTTTCATCTGAGCCAACTGGCCCTCGCCGACATGATCCCGCGGCGGAGCGGCCGGATCCTCAACATCTCGTCTGGCGCGGCGGCCGGACCGGGACGCGGCCCCTATCCCGGGGCGGAAGAGCTTCGCTTGGACATGACGTGTTACGGCGCGGAGAAGGCCGCGCTCGAACGGTTCACGCAGGGTCTGGCCCAGGAGGTCTACCAGTACGGCATCGCGGTGAACGCCCTGTCGCCCACCCAGATAGTCGCGACCGACGGGGTGTTGCTCCAAGGTTTTGCCCGCAGCCATGAGGAAGAACGCTTGGAGCCCCTCGAGCTCATGTCCAAGGCGTCCCTCCTGCTGGTGACCGAGCCCCTCGACGCGGTTACGGGTCGGGTCGCCTACAGCCAGCAGATACTGCACGAGTTCGGATGGCTGGACCGCGCCCCGCACCCGCGCGAGCGGGTGAGCGGCTTCAGCCTCATCTGAGAAGCTTTCGCACTCGGGCGGCGGGCGCTCAGCTACCGAGCCAGTCGGCCATCACCTCGTCGGTGTGCTCGGCCACGCCGGGCGAGTCGCGAAGGACGAAGGGCTCCAGGCTCCCGAATTGGATCATGCGCCCCGTCGCTACCAGGTCGCCGACGAACCGGCTGTGGCCGCTGACCAGGCTCCGGGCCACGAAGTGCGGGTCGACCACGATGTCCGCCGCGGTGTTCACAGGCCCGCACACCACGTCGGCCTTGGCCAAGAGCTCGAGGACCTCGTCCCGGGATCGTTCCCCGACCCACGCCTGGACCTTGGCAACCAGCTCCTCGTCGTGCTCGAGGCGCCGTTCGTTGGTGGCATAGCGGGGATCTTTGATCAGCTCGGGCTGGCCCATGGTCGCGAAGAGCCTCTGAACCGTGCTCTGACTCGATCCTGAGATGACGAGCCAGCGTCCCTCCTTGTCGCGGTAGATGTTGCTCGGAGCGGTCACCCCGGAGGTGTTCCCCCGGCGTTCGCGTATCCG
>JAFAWZ010000197.1 GCA_019241495.1 Acidimicrobiales bacterium
CCCAAGCCCGCTTCGAAGACCTCGGGCCCGGCTTCTACGACACCCGCGCCGGCGGTGACCGAGCCCGACGCAACCACGTCCGCCAACTCGAAGCCCTCGGCTACAAAGTCTCCCTCGAGCCCGCGGCCTGATTCATTTTCGGGTTAGCGCCTGCGCCGGACTCCTTGGACGAAGGAGGAGGCGGCGGCATCTCACCCTGAGTCGAATTGCCCCGTGCCGCCAGGCAGTGTTCTGACATGGCAGCGATGCCGCCGCCTCCTTTTCGTTTACTCAATCCGGTCGCAGGCACTTAGGGATTTCTGGCGCCTGCTAGCGTCTCGGCGATGGGCCGAGGAGCACGTTCGACCGTTCGCTGGAAGCGCGATCGCATTCGCCGCAAGAAGGCCAGGGACAAGCGGATACAGACCGGGCGGGGCGAGGCCCGCAAGGCGGAGGCCTCCTAGCTCAGAGCGGGGCCTCCAACTGCATCCGCTCGTACTCGGCGCCAGTGTCTTCCCATGCCTCGAACTCGAGCACCCCGAGCTCTCCGAATCGCTGTCTCAGCCATCCGTCCCCCGCGTCGAGGAGCCCGAGCTTCTTGAGGTTCGGCACGATCTTCGAAAAGAGCAAGCGGCGGAACTCGAGTTGCAAGGGGTTGTGTAGCAGCACCTCGCAACACTCCTTCACCGGCATACCCAAGGTTTCCCAGACCTCCTGCTGCAGGAACCGGTCGCGCATCCGGATGGCTGCTTCGTAGCAGAACTCCTGGCGTTCGCGGACCTCGGCCGCGCTCAGATCCCGGTAAGCCTCTTTCAAGGAGATCACCCCGAACGCGACGTGGCGGGCCTCGTCGGCCATCACGTAGCGGGTGATCTGCTTCAGGAGGGGATCTGGCGAGAACTGGTACTGGAACCCGAATGCGGCGAGAGCCAGTCCCTCCACCATTATCTGCATGCCCAGGTAGGTGAAATCCCAGCGCGGATCGGATAGGACCGTGTCGAGCAGGTCCCGGAGGTGGACGTTGACGGGGAACTCCCATTCGAGCTTGTCGCGCAGGTATTTGGCGTACACCTCGACGTGGCGGGCCTCGTCCATCACCTGAGTGGCGGCGTAGTACTTGGCGTCGATCCACGGGACGGAGTCGACGATCTTGGCCGTGCAGAGCAGAGCGCCCTGCTCCCCGTGCATGAACTGGCTGAGCGTCCACGCCATACCGGCGTGGCCGATGGTCGCGCGCTCGGCCGGGGTGAGGCTGGCGAAGGGGCCTTCTTGGCTGGAACCGAGCTGGTTGAGCGGGTTGTCCGGGTCGCGGGCGGAGTCGATCTGGCCTGAGATGGACCAGTCGATGTCGGTCTCGGCGTTCCACTGCGAGACCTTCGCTTTTTCGTACAAGTGGTTGAGTTGCTCCCGCCGGCCCTTCTCGTAGTCCCACGTGAACAGGGAGTCGAACGAGGTGGACACATCGCGTATGAGGGCGGCCTTGTCGGGCCCGGAGACGGTCCGGGCCAGTTCCTCGATGCTGCCACTCTGAGAAGCTGTCGCAAGAGCCGCGGGAGGGAGAAGGCGGGGGCTCGTCGTCGACCGACTCGTCTCTTCGCTCTCGTCCACGGTATGGGACGAGCCGCCGCCTTCTCCCACCTCGACGTAGTTTTGCGACAGCTTCTGAACTGGTTCATTCCCTGCCATCTCCACCCCCAAGGGTCGGACTCTGCTTACAGGGTCAAGTATCTGGCCGGGCCGGGGTCCGGTCAACCGCGGGGGCGGGGCGGCGGCTCGGGGCGGTACGCGCCGGTACCCTCCCGGTGCGCATTCGCCAGTAGGCCTCCCACGCCGTCGGCTCACCCGCGGCGGTCGCCATGGCCGCTCCGGTGACCGGCATGCTGCCAGCGGAGGCCTCGCCCTCCGGAGCCAACCCGGCCAGCTCATCCTGGCGGTCGCTTCGAGCGTCGGCGCGGGCCGCGGCCCGCTCGTCCGAGCGCATCCACTGCCAGAAGATGGGGATGAAGCCGAGGGCGGTCGAGAACTCGGTGGAGATCCACAGCAGACCGCCGCCGGCGTGGGTGCTGGCCAGGGTGTACATGGAGGCGACGGGCTGTCCGGCGGAGAGCAGCGCGAGGCCGAGGATCACCTCGGGCGGGGCGCCGAGCAAGACGGTGACCATCCGCGCCCCATGGCTCATGCGCCAGTGCACGACGGGGTCCAACCCCACCAAAGGCCACCAATAGAGGGTGCCCCCGAGGAGGAAGAGCAGGTTCCAGGCGTCCATGAGGGCCATGTCGTGCATGGCCCGGTTGATCAGCGAGCTCAGGAAGAAGGCGAACATGACGCCGAAGTACAACGACCACACGGTGAGCGGGAAAGTGAGGGCGGCGAAGGGCTTCGAGCGGAGCACGGACAGCCACGACGACTTCACCCGCCGGCTGGATGTCTGCAGCAGCAGCGTGGAGGGGGCTCCCAAGGCCAGGAGCGGTGGCGCGACGACCATGAGCAGGAGGTGCTGTACGACATGGGCCTCGAAGTAGCCGGCGGTAAACGTCGCCACCGGGGATTGGAGGGCCAGGTCCACTGCGACCAGGCCGGCTAGAAACGCGGCGGTCCGCTGGCTAGGCCAACGCCGACCTCGGGCGGCAAGACGCCAGTCGGCTCGCAGGTACCAGTAGGCGACGGCGATCAGGGCGGCGACGACGGCGAGGGCGAACGGCCCGTGCTGCCACTGCGTCAGGGCCCCGTGGACGCTCCATGTGATCGGCTTCATCCCGGGCATAGCTCAGCTGGGTGAACCGTAACCCACGACCGGCTGGAGCGGCGGGCGGGGCTGGTCAGGGGCTTGGGCCGGGACAGGACCGGCGGTGCGGTCGGCGGCGGCGGCGAGGGCCATGGGAGCGGAGCCGAGCAGGGTCACCCCGAGGGCGGCCATAGCGGCCACCACCCGCAATGCGTAAGCGGGTTCGGTCGCCAGGCGCCGAGGCCAGGCCGCGTCGGCCCGGTGCCGGGCCGGGACCCCGGCCGCGACGGGACGGGTGAGGGCCAGGTAGCCGGCGCCAAAGAGCAACAGCATGGGAATCATGCTGTTGGGGTCGGTGCCGACCCCGCCCACGAAGCCCAGATCCTCGATGAGCAGCCAGTCGGCCAGGCCGACGACGATCGCGATCGCGAGGGCGGCTCGGGCCGGGCCGGCTCGGGCGATGAGGAACCCGGCGCCGATGAGAGCCATGGCCGTCACGGCGAAGAGGTTGACGGCCCACCCGTGAGCGGCATCGAAGGACGCGAAGGCGGAGACCATATCTTTCAAGGCATGGGGCTGGGGAGTCTTGACCATGGTCTGGACCATCGCGGCCAAGCTCCCCGGGGCTCCTGTGGCGCCCATTCGGCCTTGCCAGAACCCCCGGCCGGGCCAGGCCTGGAGCAGGGCCATACCGATCAGGAACCCGCCGCTGAGGCGCAGCAGGGTCCGCCCGGTACGAGGCGTGCTCCACACCAGTTCCGGAAGGGCGACGAGCACGCCGGCCCCCTGGAGCAGCCCGTCGAAGACCCACAGCAGGCCGAACGACACCCGCAAGAGCCGCCGGGCGGCCGGCTCGGCTGGCTCAGCGGTGTGAGCGTCGGGCTCGGACGGCCCCCGGGCGGTGGCCTGGCGGAGTTGGACGCCCCGCAGCACGTTCCAGGCGATCAGAACGACGACGGCCAGCCCGGCCGCCAGCAGGCCCTGGTGCCAGAGGGCCCGGTGGAACGCAGCAACGACGGCCGGATCGTTGGTCGCCGGGCTGGCGCCCATGCCGGTCACCGTGGGCGCTCCGTGGGCTCACTCTTGTCGACTCGGGTCATGACGACCGACGGCTCTCTGGGCTTCGCGGGAGACGACTGGATCATCTCCGCCAGCAGGCGAAGGTACTGTCGCCGCGGTTAGCCGGACAACTCGGGCCATCCCTCACCTAATTACGGATAACTATGATTATCCGGAATATAGGGTCTGGCCTGCTGGCCCTGCCCTCGCTTGGTGTTTGTGACGCGTGAACCGCACATATTGCGGTTCACACGTCACAGAGATCGGAACGCGTCACAAGGATCACATTAAACCTTGTTTAAATAGAACATCCTAGGTAAACTCGCCTCCAAAAGACGTGAGGAACCATCCGAGAGGAGGCGCACATGCCCACTGCCATCGTTACCGGGGCATCGCGGGGTCTGGGTGAAGCGGTCGCCCAGGGCTTGGCCGGAGAGGGCTGGAGCCTGGTGGTCGATGCCCGCGGCGCAGAGGCCTTGGAGGCCGTCGCCCACCGGCTCGAACAACTGGCCCCCGGCCGGGTCCGGGCCCTGCCTGGCGATATCACCGATCCCCGCCATGTCGCCGCCCTGGCCGACGCAGCCGGCGAGATGGGCGACCTGGAGCTGGTGGTGAACAACGCCAGCTCTCTTGGTGTCGCACCGCTCCCCCCGTTGACCGTCTACCCAACGGACCGGCTGTCTGAGCTGCTCGCCACCAACGTGATCGCCCCGTTGGCGCTCATCCAAGCGGTGGAGGCTCAGCTACGCCGGGCGGCCCGGCCCCGCGTCATGAACATCACCTCGGACGCCGCGGTCGAGGCCTACCCGGGCTGGGGCGGCTACGGCGCATCCAAAGCGGCGCTGGAGCACCTGGGGGCCGTTCTGGCCGCCGAGGAGCCGTCCTGGGCGGTCTGGACGGTCGATCCCGGAGACCTGCGCACCCAGATGCATCAGGATGCCTTTCCCGGTGAGGACATCTCTGATCGGCCGGAGCCCTCCACAGTGGTCGCTTCGTTGCTACGACTGGTCGGATCCGCGGCCAGGTCGGGCCGGTACAGATTGGCCGACCTGCGAGCAGGCTTGCGGGAGGAGGTCTCGCCATGAAGCTCTCGGAGCTGGAGGGAGCCGGCTTCGAGCTGCCCGCCGATCTCGAAGCCGCCTCCCCGCCCGAGGCACGAGGCCTACGCCGCGACGGGGTCCGCCTGATGGTCGCTCACAAATCCGACCCGGGGCAGCTCGAGCACCGCTACTTCGCCGACCTCCCGTCGCTCTTCGAGCCGGGCGACGTGCTGGCCGTGAACACCTCGGCCACTCTCCCGGCCCGCCTGGAGGGAACGATCCGGGGCGGCGCAACGGCGGCTGCCGTCCACCTGGCCACGCCGCGCCCCGACGCCCCTCCCGTAGTGGAGCTGCGCCACCTGGACCGGGTGACCGGCGTCACCAGCCCGTGGCTGGACGCGTCGCCCGGCACGGTCGTCGATCTGCCCGGCGGGGCAACGGTCCGGCTGGTCATGACGGTGCGCGAAGGTTCCCGACTGTGGCTGGCCGATCTGCGGGGCGTCCACCCGCTCCTCGCCTATCTGGCCCGTCACGGCAAGCCGATCCGCTATTCCTACGTACCGCAGGAGTGGCCCATCTCCTACTACCAGACCGTGTTCGCCGACATCCCGGGCAGCGCCGAGATGCCCAGCGCGGCGCGGCCCTTCAGCACCGAAGTGACGACCCGGCTGGTATCGCGAGGGGTGCAGATCGCTCCCCTGGTGCTCCACTGCGCGGTGTCCTCCCTGGAAGCCCACGAGCCTCCCTCGCCAGAGTGGTTCCGGGTCCCTGCGTCCACCGCCACCCTGATCAACACGGCCCGGCTGGACGGCCACCGGATCATCGCAGTCGGCACGACCGCAGTGAGGGCGCTGGAAAGCGCCTCAGACGGGGCGGGGCTGGTGCACGAGGCCGGCGGTTGGACCGAGCTGGTGATCACATCCGAACGGCCAGCACGGGTCGTGTCGGGGCTCATCACGGGCTGGCACGAACCGGGCGCCTCCCACCTGGCCCTGCTCGAGGCGGTGGCCGGGCGGGAGGTCGTCGAGGCCTCGTACCGAGCCGCCCTCGCCGAGGGGTACCTTTGGCACGAGTTCGGTGACTCCCACCTGATCCTGCCATGACTGCCAAAGCCCTCCCGTCGGAACCGGTCGAGCTGGCACCGACCGAGTCGGCAGGCCAGACCGTCGCCCTGGCCGCCATGAGCCGGCCCCGCCAGGCCCTCCTGCGCCATCTCAAGGCGGCGGGCCAAGCGACGGCCGACCAGCTGGCCGCGGAGCTCCAGTTGACGGTGGGAGCGGTACGGCAGCTGATCGGACCGCTCGCCTCGGACGGCCTCATCGCCCACCGCGACGAGCGCAGCCGGCCCGGGCGCCCCCGGCGCTGGTACTGCCTCACCCCCGCGGCCGAGGCGCTGTTCCCGAAGCGCTACGGCCAGCTGGCCAATCAGCTCCTCGGCCTGATCAGCCCCGACCTGGTCGATCGGGCCTTCGACGAGCGGGCCCGCCAACGCCAAGCGCGCGCCGGAGCGCGCCTCGAAGGGCTCGGCTTCGACGCCAAGGTGAAAGAGCTGGCCCGCATCCTCGACGAAGACGGTTACCTGGCCGAATGCGAGAAGGTGGGTCCCGGCCACTTCCGCATCGCCGAGCTGAACTGCGCCATATTGGACGTGGCCCGCCACTACGGCACGGCTTGTGGCACCGAGCTGGCCTTCCTGCGGGCCGTCTTACCCGACGCAGAAGTGGAAAGGGTGTCGCACATACTGAGCGGCGGGCATTCCTGCAGCTATGACATAAGGGTCCGCGCCGGCCGGCCGGCCGACCGTTAGCGTCGGCGGAGCAGTGCCCAACACCCCGCCGAAGCTGACCGCCCGCCGGCGCCTGAGCGCCGACTCGCCCCTCGGCGACGCGCTCGACGCGTGGATCGTGAACCTGGGGGCGGCCAAGCCGTCGCCCGCCACGCTCGAGGGCTACCGCCGTGACGTCGAAGGCATCGCGGCCCGCCTCGCCGTCCTCGAGGATCACGAGGCGGTCGTGGTCGCCGACCTGGGGGCGCGCCCGCTGCGCGGAGCGTTCGCGAGCTGGGCCAGCGACCACGCGGCCTCCTCGATGCGCCGGGCCCACTCCGCATGGAGCAACTTCTTCGCCTTCCTGGCATCGGAAGGGGTGGTGGAAGGCAGCCCCATGGCCGCCATACCAAAGCCGAAGACCCCCTCCTCGCTGCCTCGCTCCATCCGGGCCCGCGACGCGGTCCCCAGGCTCCTGCGCGTCGCGGCGACCCAGGACCCGCGCGCCCGCGACCCCTGGCCGGGGCGGGACCTGGCGGTGGCCGCGACCTTCTGTGTGACGGGTATCCGCGAAGCCGAAGCGGCCAGCCTCGACCTGGGTTCGCTGGTGGGTGAGGAGGGCGCCCGCCGGTTGGAAGTGCGGGGCAAGGGCAACAAGATGCGTCCCATCCCCGTGGACGACACGCTCGGCGGGGTGCTCGACGTGTACCTCAAGGAGAGGGCCCGACGTTTTCCCCGCCACGACCTCGACCACCCCTCGACGGCGCTGTTCGTCGACGCCAGAGGGCAGCGCATGACCGTCGACCAGATCCGCTACCTGATCGAGAAGCTCTATGTGCGGGCCGGCGTGCGGGCCCAGGTCCCGGCCGGCGCCCTCGTCCACGCCTTGCGCCACACCTTTGCCACGTCGGCCCTCGAAGCGGGTGCCGACGTGGTCGAGCTGCAGGAGCTGCTCGGCCACGCCAGCCTGGAAACGACCCGCCGCTATCTGTCGGCCACCGGACAGGGCCTACGAGAGGTGATCCGGGCCCATCCGGGCGGGGCCGCGCTGCGCCAGGCGGTTCAAGAAGCCGACTGATCCAGGGCCGCCACCGCGTCCCAGGTGGGGAGCAGGGTGCGGGCCGCCCGAGCCTCGTCCACCCGGCCCACCGGGGTGGTCCGGGGGGCGGAGGCGCCCACACCGGGCTCGTCGTGCGCGATCGCGATCAGCGCGTCGGCCAGAGCGGCCACCGTCTCGGGGCTCTCGGTCTCGGTAGGTTCGATCATCAGCGCCTCGTCGACGATCAACGGGAAGTACACCGTCGGGGCGTGGAACCCTTCCTCGAGGAGGCGCTTGCCCACGTCGAGGGCACGCAGGCCGTTTGCCTTCTTCAGGCTGGTGGTGGACGCCACGAACTCGTGCATGTTGGGACGGTCGTAGGGCAGGTCGTAGGTGCCGCGGAGCCGGTGGCGCAACCAGTTGGCGTTCAGTACCGCGCCCTCGGCCACCCGGCGCAGGCCGTCGCCGCCGTTGGCCAGGATGTAGGACCAGGCCCGGGCCAGGGCCAGGGCGTTGCCGTGCCAGGTATGGACCCGGCCGATGCTGCGGGCGGGCATCTCCCAGGCGAAGGTCCCATCCTCGCGGCGGGCCGGCACCGGGCCGGGCAGGAACGGCGCCAGGCGGGCCGATACCGCCACCGGGCCGGCGCCCGGTCCCCCTCCCCCATGGGGCACGGCAAAGGTCTTGTGGAGGTTCATGTGGACGATGTCGAAACCCATGTCACCAGGCCGGGTGACGCCGAGGATGGCGTTCAGGTTGGCCCCGTCGTAGTACAAGAGGCCACCCACCCGGTGCACCGCGGCGGCGATCTTGGCGATGTCCTCCTCGAAGAGACCCAGGGTGTTCGGATTGGTGAGCATGATCCCGGCCACGTCGTCATCCAACCGGGCCTCGAGGGCGTCGAGGTCCACCAGGCCCCGGGCGTCGGACGGGACCGTCACCGTCTGGTACCCGCCGAGGGTCACCGACGCCGGGTTGGTCCCATGGGCTGAGTCAGGGATGATCACCTTGTGGCGGTGTTCACCTCGGGAGGCGTGATAGGCCCGCATCAGCAGCAGGCCCGTCAGCTCCCCCGCCGCTCCTGCCGGCGGCTGCAGGGTGGCGGAATGCATGCCGGTGATGCGGCACAGGGTGTCTGACAGGGACCAGAGAAGCTCCAGCCAGCCCTAC
>JAFAWZ010000203.1 GCA_019241495.1 Acidimicrobiales bacterium
CCTGGCCTACGTCCAGCCCAGCCGCATGGAAAGCTTCTCCCGCACCGTAATGGAGGCGTGGCTGGCCGAAACACCGGTCCTGGCCATCGACCAAAGCGAGGTGGTCGGTTGGCATCTCGAGCGGTCCGGAGGCGGCCTGGTCTTCTCCGACGGGGTCGAGCTGGCCCGCCATCTGGGCCGGCTGCAGTCCGATCCCGGGGCGGCGCGGAAGATGGCCGAGGCGGGCCGCCGCTACGTCGTGGACGAGTACAGCTGGCCCGTCGTGTTGGACCGGATGGAGGCCGACCTCGAGTGGTTCGTGGGCCGGCGGTGAGCGACCTTGTGGAGCGAACCAGTGTGACGCGCGCCTCGGTCCTCGTCGTCGGTACCTACCCGCCTATCCCCCGGCCGGCGGCCGCCGCTTCGGTCGCCGAGGTGCGCCGGGCGTGGGCCGAAGGCCTCGAGGTCACCGTGGTCTCGCCCCGCCTGAGCGCAGCTCACCTCACGGTGGCGATACATGGGATGTTGGCGGGCCGGCGCCTGGAGAACGTGCGGCGCCTGACGGGGGCGACGCGGGTCGTGTTGGTGGTGGAGGAGGGGTACCCGTTTTCCGCCCGCTCGGCGGTGCTGGAGCGGGCCACTGCCGAGGTGCTCGCTCGGGCTCTGGTCCGCTTCGATCAAGTCCGGGTGGTCCGGGTCGGTGATCTCGGTGTGTCGGCGGCCGCCATTGGCCGGCTGGTCGCGGTGGCCACCGAGGTCGTCGACGCGCCGGGCGGGGTGGCCGACTCGGAGGTGCCAGGGTACGGGGTCGTCCCCGGGGTTACGGTGTTGGGTCCGCCCGAGGCGCGACCCTCGGAGCGGCCCCGCCAGCTCGTCGGCGCCATGGCCCGGCGGTTGCTCGGCCCGCGAGCCCCCCAGGTCCGGGCCCGTCTGGGTTCGTTGCGGAGGCACCTGGCCGAATTCAAAGGGTGACGGCTGGCGATTGGTCCCATTGCATGTCCTGCTCCGCCCAGCGCTCCCATACCTCGGCCGGCTTCAGGATCCAGCGGCGCGACAGGGCCATGCGGCTCCCCACCGCCCAGGGGAACAAGCGGACGAGCTCCCGCTTGACCGGGTCGCCCCATGGCCTCGCCAGGCGAGCCTGGACCTCGCGGCGGGCCACGCGGGCCGGACCGTTGCGGATCAGGCACAACAGCGCGTTGCGTTGGGCCAGGCGCTGCACCTTGACTTCAGCCGCTCCCCCGCTGGTAGTCGACAAGCGATGCGACACGGTCGCCCCGGGGTCGTACATGATCCGCAGGCCGGCCAGGCGGGCTCTGAGGCACCAGTCGGTGTCCTCGTTGTAAGCGAAGAACGGATCGGCGAAGCCGCCCAGGCGCCGCAGGATCTCGGCCCTGAAAACGGGGGCGGTCGCACTGAAGCCGAAGCGCTCCGCGGGGACGTCGAAGCGGCCGTCGTCGGGGGCACCGACGCCGTACTCGCCGGCCACCCCGTGGTCTCGTAGGTACGAGCCGGCGTGGTTGACGACCCGGACCACGGGCCCCGGCTCGACCGGTTCGCCATCGACGCGAACCTCCGCCCGTTCGCTCCCGTCGGGAAGGGGGAGATAGAAGGGCTTCGGCCCGGCGGTCCAGCGCCAGCGGCCGTCTTGCTCGGACTGCTCGAGGTCGTGCAACCCGGCGCCGACCGCCCGATCCAGGACCTCCACGCCGTCGACAGTGACGGACCGGACCTGGCGCCCGAGGGGTCGGGCGTCGCCTGGAGCGAACCAGGTCTCCCCCTCTAGGCGGGCCTCGAGGAACCATCCCGACAACAGAACCTTGGGGGTCACCGCCGCCACCCCGGCGTCGGCCAAACGGCGGCTCGCCGATTCGATCCAGGTAGGCCCGGCGGTGGCGTCGTCGTTGAGCACCGCGACGAGATCGCCCCGCGCCTGGGCGACACCAGCGTTGAAACCGCCCGCGAAGCCGAGATTCTTCTCGCTCCTGACCGGTCGGGCGCCGCACTCCCGGGCGATGGCGGTCGCCTGGGCGCCGGCGGAGCCGTTGTCCACCACGATCACCTCGTAGGCCTGGTCGACCACTGATTGGAGGCAGGGTCGCAGCCAGGTCCCAGGTCGGTAGGACACGACTACGACCGAACAGCGTTCAGCGGCTGGCAACCACGTTCCCGTACTCGAGTTGCAAGAGCTGCGTCGGGTCCGTCACTGCCGATTCGAAGTCGGGGGCGTGATCGAGCACCCTGAAGTGAAAGCCGGCTCCGGCCAGAAGGCGCAAGAGCTCTTCGGGATCGTCGCCCATCTTCCGTATCTGGCTGGGGAACCACTCGAAGAGGACCTGCATGTCAGGATTGCGGGCCAGGGTCTCCGTCAATCCCCTGAGGGCCTGGACCTCCGCTCCTTCGATGTCGATCTTGATGACGTTCACCCGAGGCGCGTCCTGGAGCAACTCATCGAGGGGCACAGCCTGGACAGCCACCACCTGCTCGGTGTCGCCCAACGCCTCGAGGGCATCCGCGCCTCCCGTTGCCAGGCTCGAGCTGGCCGAGGAACGAACCCGCTGGTGGAATGTCAGCTCGGCGGGTATCGACCAGGCGGCCCGGTTCCAGAGCGTCACGGTCGGCAGATGGCCGTTGAGGATCACGTTGTGGCGCAGGACCTCGTAGGCCGATGGATGGGCCTCGACCGCGATCACCCGCCCGGCCGCTCCGACCTTCTGGGCCGCCAACAACGTGAAATAGCCCACGTTGGCCCCCACATCGACCATCACGTCGCCCGGCTTCAAGGTGTCGTTCATCCAACCGGTGACATGGGTCTCCCACAGGCCATCGAGGAGCAGCCACGGGGCGACCAGCTCGTCGCTGGTATCGACGACCATCTTGGCTCCCCACCGGGTGGCGACTACGGCCCGGTGCCCACCGAGGTAGACGGGTCCGTGAGGGCGCAGCTCGGCCGCCGTCAGGCGCTGCTGGACGGCGCTCAGCTGCAGCTCGAGTTGGTCGAGGCGCTCCTGCAGGCGCTCGAAGCCGAGGCCCCGGCGCAGCCGTGCCGCGGCCCGACCCTGTAGAGATCGGAGCATCGCCGACAACCTAGCCAAGCTGCACTACGGGAGCTGTGCTACGGGATGAGCGTGCCCCCGGTCAAAGTCACGACCATCATGGCCGACATCACCACGGCCGAGCCGGCCACTACGACCGAGAAGGCCGCGTCCTTCAAGCGGTAGGCCACCACCATCAGCAACGGGAAGGCGGTCATGACGAACCTGAAGCGGATCCCGGACGGGTTGACCGACGTGGCCGAGATCACCAGCACGGCCAAGGAGTACAACGACAGCATGATCGGTGCTCGGCTCACCACCAGTGTTACGAGCAGGATGATCCCGAGCCCGGTGCCGGCGAGGGCCAGAACCTGGTTGGGGTCGGCCGGGTGGGTGTGCAGGACCGACTTCACCAGTCGGGGGATGGCGAGGAGCGAGGTGTGCTGGGCCCAGCCGTTGCGCTCGGTGTCCAGCCAGGCCTTGGCGTCTCCTGTGGACGCCCACAGGTAGGCGAACCACCCGACCACCCCGGCCGCGCCGAGCGGCACCGACAACAGGGCGCGCCACTTCCGGCCCTTGCGAACAGCCTGGAACGCCTCCCATGCGCAGCACACCACCACCGCGATCCCGACCAGACGGGTGGCGGTCGCGACCGCGGCCAGGGCGCCGGCCAGGAGCCACTTCTGGCGGCGCAGAGCCAAAAGGCAGAAGGCGCTGGCCGCCATGAGCATCGACTCGGAGTACATGATGGCGAACACGAACGCGGCGGGAAAGAAGCAGAGCACCACCGAGGTCCGGTCCGCGACCTCGTCTCCCCATACGTCGCGGGCCAGCAGCCACATTCCCGCCACCATCGCGACTTGTGTCAGAAAGGCTGCTACTTCCCCGGCGCGCAGCCAGCTCAGGGGAAGGGCGAAGTGAACCACCCGGATTACGGTGGGGAAACCGGGGAAGAAGGCGAGGGTGTCCTGCCCCGCGTCGCCCAGGCCCGTCTTGACGTGGTGGGGCCAGCCGTGCTGGGCGGCCAGGACGTACCAGCCTCCGTCCCAGTGGTTGATCGGATACTGGTGGGTGACGTGCTGGTAGGCCCACATGCCGGCACCCATGACCAGCCGGGCCGCCACGAGTACAGCGACCGGGCGCCACAGCTGAGCTAAGGGGGCACCACCTGTCCGCACCGATGCGACCGGGTCCGCTTTCGTGCCCTCAGGATGCTCCCGAGGAGCCACACGGGTCATCGCGGATCGATTGTACGGTCCCCGCTACACGGCCGGGCTGACCCGCCGCCGGGCCGCCACCGCCTCCGCCAGCTGCTCGTAGCGATCGAGGACGGGCGGCCAGCTGAAGGTCGACTCCACGTAGCGCCGGCCGGCCTGGCCCAGCTGGTCCCTGAGCTCTCCGTCGCGAAGCAGCCTCTCCATCCCCACCTCGAAGTCGGCGTACTCCTCGAACCAGATGCCTCCGCCACTGCGGACGCAATGCTCGGTGGTCGGCCCGCACCGGGCGTTGGCCACGACCGGCTTGCCCGCCAGCCAGGCCTCGAGCAGGACCAGGCTGAACGACTCCTGGGCCGACGGGTTGACGAGCACGTCGCAACCGGCGAGCGCCCCCCACTTGATGTCCTCAGGCACTGGCCCGGCATAGACGACTCCGTCCCCGTCCTCGCTCGGCCCCGCACCCGGACCTATGAAGACCAGCCGCGGGGCGTCACGATGGCGGCGGCGGTAGAGCTGCCACATCCGGGCCAACCCGCCCGCGCCCTTGGCTTCCTCCACCCGGCCCAGGCACAGGACGAACGCCTCGGTAGGGTCAAGCCGGAGATGGCGGCGGGCCGCGCCCGCATCGCCCGAGCCCCGGTCCACGACGATGCCGACGACGCTCGAGGGCAGGCCATCGAGGCCGAAGGTGCGCTCGACCAGATCCTGCTCGGAGAACGAGTTGAAGGCGAACCCCCCGACCGAGGCAAAGACCGTCGGCATGAGCGGAAGGTACAGCTCAGGCTCGTCGTGGGCCGCGCAGTGGAAGATCGCTCTGCGACCCAGCTGGGGGACGGCCCGTATGGCCGGCCAGTACAGGTAGGGCGTGACAGCCACGAGATCGCTGCCCGATTCGGCCGCCGCGTCCACCGCATCCGGGCACACCGGGCCGACGAGCTCCACGTAGCGCCGGGCCTCTTCGAGCGAGAACGAGGCGGGGTCGCGCCGCAGGCGGGGCAGCATGTGCAGGTATTCGGGGTCGCGACCCGAGACGGAGCGGTGGCGGTGGACGGTCACGCCGCGGATCTCCGTCGTGGCGGCGGGGTACTCGTCGGCCCAAGTGGCGGCCGACACCGCGCAGGTGGTGTGGACCTCGACCTGCCAACCCCGGTCGGCGACCAGACGCTCCGACAGCACTCGGAGCCAGCGCTCCACCCCGCCCACCACTTCGGTCCCGTAGCGAGGGGTGAGGACGGCGAGCTTCACCGGTCGGAATCCTCGCTTCGGCCGGTACCGGTGGAGTGGGACCGGGCCCGGTTCAGGCGGCGCTCCAGATCAGCCGTTCGGGCGGCCAGGCCCCTGACCGCCGAGGCGGTCAGCTCGATCAGCTCGGTGAGCGCGCCATCGGGGCCGCCACCCTGAGTGTTCCGGCCCGATCGGCGGCGGGCGAAGCGCGGCGCGGCCGGTCCGCCGCCGTGGCCCGCTCTGGCCGCCCGAGCAAGCGCTTCCAGGCGGGCGAGCACCGCGGCGAGATCCACCCCGGGACCCGAGGGGCCGTGCCCGTCCATCTCGACGGCCAGGCGGGCCTCCTCGTCGATCGGAAAGTCCGGGGCGGCCCGGCGGCGGGCCGCCTCGCGGCGGATCTCGCCGATCAGGGCGTCGAGATCTTCGGCCATTCGCCTAGAAGCTAGCGGCGAGCGGGCGACCGGGCGGGACCAGCCGGCTCAACCGGCCAGAGCCTCCATCACCGCGTCGGCCAGATGGCTGAACTGATGGGCCGCCGCGAACTCGGTGCCGGCCTGGCTGAGAGCGGCCAACTCGGCCCGACTGGAGATCAGGGCCGCCATGCGTGACCCGAGCTCTTCGGCGTCGAGGCTCGCCATCCAGGCCACCGTTCCGGACGGGTACTCGGACGCGCTGGCCAGGTTGGTCAGGACCGGCACGCCCGCGGCCAGGGCCTCCAAGACCGCGGCCGACATCTCACCACCGGACGAGTCGCGCAGCTGGACGGCCAGGGTGGCCTGAGCCATCCAGAAGTGCCAGCCCTCCTGGTCCACCTCACCAACCACCGCGATCCGCTCGGGTATCCCGCGGGCTGCGGCCCGCTCTTCGATGAACTGTTTGAGGAGGGCTGGGCACGGACCCACGAAAGCCACCCGGCACCCGGCACCGACCGCGGCGTCGACGAGCAGGTCGGGGCGCTTGGCCATCGAGACGATGCCGAAGGCGACCACCCACGGTTCTTGTGTACTCCGTTCTCGTGTGCTCGGCTCCCCCCGGCTGGACTGCTCGGCCCGGGCCTGGCCCACCGGGGGACAGGCCGGAGGCAGGACCTTGATCGGGGGAAGGGCCGCCAGAGGCGGTAGGTCAAGGAGGAGCAGCTGGCGGGCCGTCTCGGAGTTGACCAGCAGACCTCGACATCGCTCGGCGAGCGGCGCGACCAGGCCGACTCCAGCTCCGGCCAACTCGAGATGGTCACGGCCGGCCCGGCGCGCCGCGGCGAGAGGCGCCCGGCCCGGATAGGCCCGATGCAGCAGCCAAGCCATCGCTGCGTCGAAATCGGAGTCGCCACAGTCCTCCAGGGCCGTGGTCGCTACCGCCGGCAAGCGGACCTCGTGCAGCCAGATCCAGCCCGGGTGGCGCAGAGCCAGCTCGATGGTCGCCGTGTGCCCGCTTGAATTGCCCAGTGCGTACACCACGTGGTCGAACGACGCGGGGCGCACATCGATTCCGAACGCGTCAGGCGCGAGGAGGCGATATTGGGTCGGCTCGGCCGGCCACGACTGGGTGGTGACCACCGCGTCGGTCACGGGGTCGCCGCGGACGTGCAGGGCGTCGAGCAGGCGGGCGTTGTAAGCCCCGATCCCACCGCCGCCCGGGGGGAGTGGCCCGACCACGGCCAACCGGCCCGGTAGCGGGCTGGATCTCACCCGGTGTCGTTCGGCCGGGCCGATCGACCGGTCCAGTGCGGCGAGGGCTCGGCTGGCCACGGCGTCCCACGTGGCCGTCGCGGCGAGCTCCTGCTGGGCGGCGAGGAGCCGGCCGTGGAGCGCCGTATCGGCCACGACCGCCGTGATCGTGTCCGCGATGGCGTCCGCGCTGCGCGCGTCGAAGAGAGCCTCGGCGAGAGCGGCCGTTTCGGCCAGCGCGGTGCCTTCCGAGGCCACCGCAGGGGTTCCGCAGGCCGCCGACTCGAGGACCGGCAGCCCCGCGCCTTCCGCGAGGGAGGGCGTCACGGTCAGGACGGCCCGCCGGTAGCAGGCTCGCAGCAGTTCGTCGCTCACCGCCCCGGCGAGGGTTACCCGTTCCGAGACCCCGCAGCTACGGGTCACTTCCTCGAGGGACCGGCGCCACTCGCCGCTCACATGGCCCACCACCAGCAGGTGGAGGTCCAGACCACGGCGGACCACCTGGGCCAGGGCGGCGACGGCGCGGTCGGTGCCCTTGCGGGCGTCGTCGCCGCCGACGGTGAGCAGGTAGGCCCGGCCCTCGAGGTGGGGGAACTGCGACCGGAACAGCTGATGGTCGGTGCCGTCGGGCGGGGTGAAATAGGACGAGACACCGGCACCGACTGTCACGACCGCCCCGGCCGGACAACCGAGCAGCTCGATGGCCTCGCGCCGGGTGTGCTCCGAGTTGGTCAAGACCAGGTCCGAGCGGCCTATCCACTCGGCCCTCGCCCTGTAGCGGTCCTCGTCCGCTGGGGTCGGTAGGTAGTGCCGGGGCGCCCGCAAGGGGATCAGGTCGTGAAGGGTAACCACCCTGGGCGCGGCCGCTTCCGCCCAATGCTCGACCACGGCGAGCGAGGACGGCTCGCCCCGACCGACGTGTAGGAACGGGGCGGTGACGTGGTACACGACGCGCCGCTCGGAGCTGGCCAGCAGGTCCCGGCACTCGGCGCGGCTGTCCCAGCGGACCAACCCCCGGGCCGCCAACTCGAGGGGAAGCCGATCGGGCGGAGGGAGCTCGGGGGCCAGCAGGACGGCAGCCAGGGCCTCCCGGCGGGCCAAGGCGGCCGAATACCCGGCGACGTACCTGCCGATACCCCGGTCAGAGAACCCCTCGGCCTGGAGGGCCTGGACGTCGAGAGCGATGCCGAACGGGGCGTTCAACTTTCCCCGGACGGAACCGGCGCCCCCAGCAGCCGCTTGATCTCCTCCACCTGGGCGGCCAGGCGGCTGTGCAGCTCCGTCTGAGCCGCCTGCCGCTCCGAGATCGTCGCAACCCGCCCTTCGAAGGTTCCGATGAGGACCTCGATCTCGTCCAACCGACGCATCACCGTATCGAGGCGGCCGCCGCCGGTATCGTCGAGACGGTCCAGGCGGCTCAGGGTGGGAGCCAACGCCAGGTGCCGCAGCCGCACCAACACCGAGCGCAGCCGCGCCCTCATGGTCGGCCGGAGGGAATGGGCTCCTCCGATCTGGCCCGGCCTCTTCGCCGCCCGGCGGCCAGACGCCGCTTGATCCCCGAACGGGTCACCAGCGCGAAGGCCTCGAGGATGATGCCGTAGGACATCTTGGACTGGCCAGCCTTGCGATCCACGAAGCTGATGGGGACCTCGGCGATCCGGGCGCCGGCGGCTGCCGCTCGGTGGGTCATCTCGATCTGGAACCCGTACCCGTCGGCGCGCACCGTCTCGAGCTCCATGGTCGACAGGATGCTGGTCCGATAGGCCCGGAATCCCGAGGTCCAATCGTGAACCGGGGAGCCGAGCATGAACGCCGAGTACCAGTTGGCGCCCCTGGACAGGAGGCGGCGGTGTATGCCCCATTTGGGGATCGAGCCCCCAGGGATGTACCTCGAGCCGATGACCAGGTCGTGGTCCACCATGGGCGCCACGAGAGAAGGCAAAGCAGCGGGATCGTGGGACAGATCGGAATCCATCTCCACGAGGACCTCGGCCCCCCGAGCCATGCCCCATTTGAACCCGGCCCGGTACGCGTCTCCCAGGCCGCGCTGGCTGTCGCGCTCCAGGACGTCCAGTTCGCCGAGCTCGGCAGCCACCCGCCGGGCGAGCGACGCCGTGCCGTCGGGGCTGCCGTCGTCTACGACGAGGATCCCGGCGTCGGGTAAGGCGGCCCGGGTCCGGCGCAGCACCGTCTCGATCGTCTGGACCTCGTTGAAGGTGGGCAGCACCACCAGCGTTCTCATC
>JAFAWZ010000259.1 GCA_019241495.1 Acidimicrobiales bacterium
CGGTGTCGGGCACGGGCTCGGTGTCGGGCTCAGAGTCGGTGTCGGGCTCGGGCTCGGGCTCGGGCTCGGGGGCGGAGGACGACGAGCCTGAGGATGACGAGCAGACTGTCTACGAGCTGCCAGAGTGGCTCCCCGAACAACGAGCCCACCTGGGTCTCCTCCTCGCTGACGCCGGCATCGACTACGAGTGGGACGGGGAAGAGCTGGTCGTCCCGGCCGAGCGAGAGAACGAGGTCGAGGAGCTGTTCACCCAGGTCGAGGGGACCATCCCCGGCGAGGAGCTCGACGGTGGCGAAGCCCGCTACCAGGCCGTGGCCGAGCTGTTCGCAGCGTGCGGCCGGTTGGCTGGCGACCCCGGCGACGAGGAGAAGGCGGCGCTCGTGGTGCAGTGGGCGCATGAATCCGACGGCCCCCCGCTCCTCGGCATGGACGACGTGGACTGGTTCCGTATCCGCACCAAGGCCAAGACGCTCGTCGCGTCGATCGAGGCGGACCGCGACCTCGAGTCGATTCGCGGCGAGGCCAACGAGCTTCACGACATGCTGCGCAGCGTGGTGTGAAGGCCGCACTCGGCCTCCTGCTCGCTCCGGGGGCGGGGGCCGACCGGGACCAGGCCACCCTCGTCGCCCTCGATACCGCCGCCTCATCGCAGGGCGTCGCGGTCGAGCGGCTGGACTTCCCCTACCGGCAGGCCGGGAGGCGGGCGCCGGATCGCCCCGCCGTCCTCGTCCAGGCCGTGCGGGAGGCGGCGGAGGCGCTGGCCTCGCGCTGCGAGCGGATGGTGCTCGGGGGGCGGTCCATGGGCGGCCGGATGTGCTCGATGGCGGTCGCCGAAGGCCTTCCCGCCGCCGGTCTGCTGCTCGTCAGCTACCCGCTGCACCCGCCGGGCAAGCCAGAGTCGCCACGGACGGAGCACTTCTCGAAGCTGACCGCGCCCTGCCTGTTTGTCTCCGGGACCCGTGATGCGTTCGGTTCGCCCTCCGAGATAGAAGCGGCGACTGCGGCGATCCCCGGACCGGTCACCCACCATTGGGTCGAGGGCAAGGACCATGCCTTGCGGGGGGTCGACGCAGTGGTTGTCGAGGTGGCCCTCGACTGGTTGGCCCGGCTCTGAACCCGGGCCGACCGGCCTTGACCGAACCTACCTCGAGCTTTGTGACGCGTTAACCGCACATAGTGCGGATTTCGCGTCACGAAGCGAGCTTCGCGTCACAAAGCACGCCAGGAGGCGGGCTCAGCAACCGTAGGCGGAGAACAGCTCGGCGAAGGCGGCGGTGGCGTCGACCAGGCGCTCCACCGACACGTACTCGTCGTCGCCGTGGGCCTGATCGATGGCTCCTGGGCCGCAGACCACGGTGGGTATCCCGGCTTGGTTGCGGACGAAGCGGGCGTCGGTCGTGAAGGTCATGCCGATGATGGCCGGTTCTCGCCCGGTGGCCCGGGCGACTGCCTCCCCGACCTGCTTCACCCACGGCTCCTCCGGCGCCATCTCGCTGGCCTCCCCGAAGGTGTCCACCTCGAAGCGGTAGCGCAGGCCGGCGATGCCGGCTGCCTTGACGAGCGCGGTGACCTCGCGCTCGGTGGACTCCGCCGTGGCGCCGGGCAGGATCCGGCGGTCCAGCCCGACGGCGCAGTGCTCGGCGACGGTGTTGAACGTGGTGCCGCCCTCGATGGTGCCGACGTTGGCTGTGGGCCGGCCGAGCAGGGGGTGCTCCGGTCCGCCGAAGTCCGCGGCGTGCAGCGCCAGCACCAGGTGGGCGGCGTGCTCGATAGCCGACACTCCCTCGCGGGGTCGGCTGCCGTGGCCCGGTTTGCCCTCCACGTGTATGCGGGCCTGCCACAGCCCCCGCTCGGCGATGCACAGCTGCAAGTCGGTCGGCTCGGGCACCAGGCAGGCGTCACCTCCTATCAGACCCCGGTCCAACAGGGTCCGCGTGCCCAACCGTCCCCCCCGCTCTTCGTCGGCCACCAAGTGGAAGGTGAGATTGCAACCGGGCGCCCGCCCGGCCCGGTCGAGCGCGTCGAGGGCGCAGATAGCTGCGGCGATGCCACCTTTCATGTCCGCGCTGCCCCGCCCGTAAAGGCGGCCGTCGACGACGAGCGGTTCGAAGGGGTCGTGGGTCCAGGCCGCCGCGTTGACTGGGACCACGTCGAGATGCCCGTTGACGATGAGGGTCGGCCGCTGCGGGTCCGGCCCTTCGGGGTGAGGCAGCTCCGCGATGAGCGACAGCCGGCCGGGGGCCGGCTCTACCGAGGTCCAGGCGGGCCGCCAGCGCTCCATGGAGCTGCGGACCGCGTCCTCGATGGGGGACTCGTCGCCCGGCGGGTTTCTCGTGTCTACCGCGACCAGAGCGCTGGTGAGCTCTACCAGGCGGCCAGTGTCGACGTGTTGGCGCACGTGAAGGAGCCTAGGACGCTCGCTCCCCTCGGTTGGCACGTGGCGGCCATACTTGACCGCCATGGAGTCGGCTCCCGCCCCCCGATCGCACCGCTCCGCCGTGCCGAAGAGGCCTGCCGACCCGGCGGCCTTGGTACGGGCCGCTCAGGGGGGGGACAAGGCCGCGTTGGGCCGGTTGTTGTCGCTGGTCGAGCGGGGTGGGACGCGGGCCAGGGAGGTCGGCCGGCTGACATTCGCGGCCGGCCAGGCCGACCACGTGATCGGAATCACCGGGGCGCCCGGCGCGGGGAAGTCGACCCTGACCGACTGCTTGATCGCGGCCGCTCGTGACTCGGGACGTCAGGTGGGCGTCTTGGCCATCGACCCGACCTCGCCCTATTCCGGCGGCGCCATCCTCGGGGATCGGATCCGCATGCAGCGCCACGCCCTCGATGAGGGCGTGTTCGTGCGTTCGATGGCCACTCGGGGCCATCTGGGTGGGTTGGCCCTAGCGGCCCCCGAAGCCATCCGGGTGCTGGCAGCCGCCGGCGCCGACGTGGTGCTGGTCGAGACGGTGGGAGTCGGCCAGGTCGAGGTGGAGATCGCCGGCGCGGCCGACACGACGGTGGTGGTCGTCAACCCCGGTTGGGGCGACGCGGTCCAGGCCGCCAAGGCCGGCTTGCTCGAGATCGCTGACGTCTTCGCCGTGAACAAGTCGGACCGCCCGGGCGCAACGGAGACGAGGCGCGACCTCGAGTCGATGCTCGACATGAGCACGCCGGCGGGGGACTGGCGGCCGCCCATCGTGATGACCACCGCCTCGACTGGCAACGGCACCGACGAGCTGTGGACGACCCTCGCCGAGCACCGCTCCCACCTGGTGCGCACGGGTGAGATGGCCCACCGGCGGGAACGGCAGCTCCTGGACGAGCTGCGCGGTGTCATGGTGTCGCGCATCGAGCAGAACGTGCTCGGAGCAGGCGCCGGCGCCCGTTACGAGGAGGTCGCCGCCGCGCTCGTACGGCGCGAGCTGGATCCCTATGACGCGGCATCGCGCCTGTTGGAGCCGGAGGACTGAGTGCCTGCGACCGGACCTGAGTAAACGAAAAGGAGGCGGCGGCATCACTGCCATGGGAACGCACTTGGCGGAACTGGGCAATTCGAACCAGGGTGAGATGCCGCCGGCTCCTCTTCGTCCAAGTGGTCCGGTCGCAGGCGCTGACCGGCCCTTGTCGAGAGGTCCTCAGGCCCAGGCGATGCAGCTCATCTCGACCGGTTCGACCAGCCATGGATGGGAGGGGACGATCCGCACCGTGAAGCCCTGGCGGCCCGAGCGGTCACACAGGAACTTTCCCTGGTAGCGGTGCCTCCCCTCGGCGACTGACTCGGCCAGGACCAGCCGCACGATCTGGGTGCCGGTCAGCTCGTCGCCTCCGACGACCGGTCCGTGGAGCAGCTCGACGGCCACGTCCGCCGGGCCGAGGGACCCGAGCTCCACGTCGACCGAGACCTGGCGATAGGTCCCGAGGTCGATGGTGCCGGAGCCGTCGTCGGCCTCGACGTCCACCACCTTGACCGCTGCCCAGGCCCGCTCGATCTTCTCCTTCCAAGCCGAGAGGCTTCGCGCTGCTGCGTAGTCGTCGGCCGCCAAGCCGGAGGCCTGGCGGGCGGTCGGCTCGTACATCTCGGTGACATAGTCACGGACCATGCGCGAGGCCATCACCCTCGGCCCGAGCGAGCTGATCGATGCTTTGATCCGGGCCACCCAGCCCCTCGGATACCGCGCCCCGGCGCGTTCGTAGTACGAGGGAATTATCTGCCGTTCGAGGATCTCGAACAGGCTGTTCGCCTCGACCTCGTCCCGATGGGCAACGTCTGGGATGTGCTCCGCGGACGAGATGGCCCAGCCGTTCTGCCCGTCGAACATCTCGTCCCACCAACCGTCGAGGATCGAGCAGTTGAGCGCCCCGTTCAGCGCGGCCTTCTCGCCGCTGGTGCCGCTGGCTTCCATTGGCCGGCGCGGGGTGTTCAGCCACACGTCGCTTCCCTGGTAGAGCATGCGGGCGACAGAGATGTCGTAGTTCTCTACGAACGCGATGCGGTGCCGGACGGAGGGGTCACGCGAGAACCGAACGATCTGGGCGATCATTTCCTTACCGTGGTCGTCGGCGGGGTGGGCCTTGCCCGCGAACACCAGCTGCAGCGGCCGGTGCTCATCGAGCAGGAGGGCCCGCAGCCGGTCGGGCTGGGAGAACAGGAGGGTCGCCCGCTTGTAGGTCGCGAACCGCCGGGAGAACCCGACGATGAGGAAACGCGGATCGAAGACTTCCTCGGTCCAGGCCGCGTCGCTCACTGACATGCCCCGCTCCACCAGCGAGGTGCGCAGTCGCTCCCTGACGAAGTTGACCAGTGCGTCGCGGCCCTGCTCCCGGGCCCTCCACAACTCGTCGTCGCGGGCGTCGTCGATGCGGGCCCACTCCTCCGCCCCGGCGTCGTCCCATGCTGGCGAGACGTACTTCGAGTACAGGTCGTCCATCTGCGAGGAGACCCACGTGCGGCCGTGCACGCCGTTGGTGATGGAGCGGATCGGGACCTCGTCGACTGGCACGGGGGGCCACAGTCCCTGGAACATCTCCCTGGAGGTCTGGCCATGCAGCTTCGCCACGCCGTTCGAATGGCCGGCCAAGCGGAGGCCCATCACGGCCATGTTGAACGGCAGGTCCGCCGTCTCGTCGGGGAAGTGACCGAGCGACATGAGCGTGTCGATGGAGACCCCGCACTCGGCCGCCCATCCGGAGAAGTAACGCTCCATCAGCTCGCGCGGGAAGCGGTCGATTCCGGCGGGCACCGGCGTGTGGGTGGTGAACACGGTCCCGGCCCGCACCGCCTCTATGGCTTCGTCCCATGACAGTCCGTGGGTCGTGATCAGGCGGCGTATGCGTTCCAGCCCGAGAAAGCCGGCATGACCCTCGTTGGTGTGGAACACCTGCGTTTCTATCCCGAGGGTCTCCAGGGCTCGCACCCCGCCGACACCCAGGAGTATCTCCTGGCGGATGCGATGCTCGGTCCCGCCCCCGTAGAGACGATCGGTGACGGCGCGCATGTCCGGTGCGTTCGGGTCGACGTCCGCATCGAGGAGATAGAGCTTCACCCGACCGACCTGGGCCTGCCAGATCTGGGCTTCCAGGTGGTCCCCGGCCAGCTCGACCGAGACCCGGGCGCCGTCCACCAGCTCGAGGGCCATGGAATGGGGATCGAGGACCGGGTAGCGCTCTTCCTGCCAGCCCTCTGGGTCGAGGTGCTGGCGGAAGTAGCCCATGCGGTACATCAGACCGACGCCTACGAGAGGCACGGCCAGGTTGCTGGAAGCCTTCAGATGGTCGCCGGCCAGCACCCCGAGGCCGCCGCTGTACTGCGGCAGGGCCTCGGCGATCCCGAATTCCGGGGAAAAGTACGCAACTGACCTCAGCGGGCTGGACTCACGGGTGTGGAACCAGCGGGGACCTTCGAGATAGCGCCGCAGCTCGGCGTGCATCTCTCCCAGGAAGCCCATGAACGCCGGGTCGGAGGTGAGCTGGTCGAGCCTTTGGCGGTCTACCAGGCTCAGCAATCGAACCGGGTCGTGGAAGGTCAGCTCCCATATCTGGGGATCGACCCAGCGGAACAGGTCCCGGGTGCGGTCGTCCCAGGACCACCTCAGGTTGAAGGCCAGCTCCTGTAGCGAGGCAAGCTCCTCGGGCAGGCGGGCGCGCACGGTGAAGCTACGGAGCGCTCTCATGCGCTGCCAAACTACCTGAGCGGCGCCGTCGCAAAATCCGCGGGAGGGAGAAGGCGGCGGCTCGTCTTGACCAACTCTCTCCCCCGCTAACGCCCGGGGATGGGACGAGCCGCCGCATTCTCCACCTCGAAGAAGTTTTGCGACAGCATCTGAACGCCCGGGCCCGGCCCGACACGCCCAGCCAGCACCTGTTCGCGTGACAGGGGGCATGAGATTCGGGCGGAGACGGGGCGGGTACCCTCGGACTGTGCCCGGCTTAGTGCCTGAACGGAATCACGGCTTAATGCCTGAACGGTCCCGACCCAGCCTCCCCCGCCTGGTGATCGAGGACATCCGGCCCCGCACCCCTACCAACGCCCACCCGGCCAAGGTCACGGTAGGCGAGCGCATAGGAGTGACGGCCGTCATGTTCCGCGACGGTCACGACCCGATCGCGGGGCGAGCGTTGCTCTTCCGGGACGGCGATGCCGTCCCGGTCGCCGAGAGCCCTCTGGTGGCGCTCGGCAACGACGTGTGGGAGGCGACCCTGGTGGCGCGCGAGCTGGGCCGGCACCGCATCGAGGTCCAGGGCTGGACGACGCGGTTCGGTTCGGCTGGACCGTTGCTCGATGTCGACAGCGCGCTCGACCTAACCACATCTGAGCCGATGAAGCTGTGGGTCGACCGCGAACGAGCCGGGGCGGGCGCCTGGTACGAGCTGTTCCCCCGCTCCTATGGAGGCTTCAAGGGCGTCATGTCGCGGGTGCCCGAACTGGCCGAGCAGGGGTTCGACATCCTGTACTTCCCTCCGATCCATCCCATCGGGCGCACCTTTCGCAAAGGTCCGAACAACACGCTCGAGGCCGGCCCCGAGGACCCGGGCAGTCCGTGGGCCATCGGCAGCGAGGAAGGGGGTCACACCGCTATCAGCGCCGATCTGGGCACCGAGGAGGACCTGTCGGCCTTGATCGCCGAGCTGGAAGCGAACGGCATGGAGCTGGCCCTGGACTACGCGCTTCAGTGCTCGCCCGACCATCCGTGGGTGCACGAGCATCCGGAGTGGTTCCATCACCGCCCGGACGGGACGATTGCGTGTGCGGAGAACCCGCCCAAGATCTACCAGGACATCTATCCGCTGAACTTCTGGCCGGACAAGGAGAGCGACCGCTGGGCCTTGTGGGACGCCTGCAAAGGGGTCATCGACCACTGGATCTCCTTCGGGGTGAAGGTGTTTCGAGTCGACAACCCCCACACCAAGCCAGTGGCGTTCTGGGAGTGGGTGATCGCCGCGGTGCAGCGGAAGCACCCGGATGTGATATTCCTCGCCGAGGCGTTCACCCGGCCTCACGTGATGGCCAAGCTGGCGGAGGTGGGGTTCACCCAGAGTTACACCTATTTCACGTGGCGGACCGTCCAGCACGGCACCGACGGCATCTGGGCCTACATGGAGGAGCTGGCGCACGGGCCAAAAGCCGATTATATGCGACCCAACTTCTGGCCGAACACCCCCGACATACTTAGCGGCCCACTTCGCAACGGACCGCCCAGCGCTTTTGCCCTGCGTTACATTTTGGCAGCCACACTGACTCCGAGCTACGGGGTCTACAGCGGCTACGAGGTCTACGAGAACCGACCGGCGTCGGAGACCAACGAGGAGTACCTGCAATCCGAGAAGTACGAGATCAAACGACGTGACTTCGACCAGCCAGGCTCGCTCGTCCCGCTGTTCACGGAGGTCAACCGCATCCGCCGCTCCCATCCCGCTTTCCGGTGCCTGCGGACGATCCGCTTCCACCCGACCA
>JAFAWZ010000289.1 GCA_019241495.1 Acidimicrobiales bacterium
GGACAACTTCCCGACCCGGTACCTCGTCAACGACGCCTCCCTCAAGCTGGGCATCCCCGTCGTCCACGGCTCGATCTTCCGTTTCGAAGGCCAGGCCAGCGTGTACCTGCCCCATCAAGGCCCGTGCTACCGGTGCCAGGTGCCCGAGCCGCCCCCGGCGGAGCTGGCCCCGTCGTGCTCCGAAGCCGGGGTCCTCGGGGTCCTGCCGGGCATCATCGGCAGCATCCAGGCCATGGAGGTCATCAAGCTCCTTCTCGGCATCGGTGATCTCCTCGCCGGCCGGCTGCTCGCCTACGACGCCCTCGAGGAGAGCTTCCGTACGTTCCGGGTGAACCGGGACCCGGAGTGCGCGGCGTGCAGCATCCCCAAGGAGCAGCTGGTCATCGCCGAATACGACGGGCTCTGCATGCCCCACCCGGTCGCCCCACCGTCCAGTTCGTAGCGTCTGAAGAGCAGGACGAGGTCCCTCGCGGAGGTCGTGACCAGGTGCGCCTAACCTGGTGTCCATGGTCAACGAAGTGCGGCGTACCGATTCCGGTATAGAGATAAGGCCGGTATATACCCCGGCCGATCTCGAGGCGTGGGACCCGCAGAAGCAGCTCGGAGCTCCGGGAGGATTCCCTTTTACCCGGGGCATCTACCCGAACATGTACCGGGGTCGACCGTGGACCATCCGCCAGTACTCGGGGTTCGGCACCGCCGAGGCGACCAACGAGCGGTGGCGGTTACTCCTGGCAGGTGGGGGGACCGGGCTGTCGTGCGCCTTCGACCTTCCCACCCAGATGGGCTACGACTCGGACCATCCCCGGGCCCTCGGCGAGGTCGGCAAGGTCGGCGTGGCGATCGATTCGATCGACGACATGAGGGTGTTGTTGTCCGGGTTGCCGCTCGACCAGGTCACGACTTCGATGACGATCAACGCCACCGCATCGGTCCTGTTGTTGCTCTACCAGCTCGTTGCCGAGGAGCAGGGGGTGGCGGGCGAGAAGCTCGGCGGGACCATCCAGAACGACATCTTGAAGGAGTACGTGGCGAGGGGCACCTACATCTACCCACCCCGCCCCTCCATGCGGTTGATCACCGACATCTTCGCCTACTGCCGGGAGAACCTCCCTAGCTGGAACACGATCTCCATCTCCGGCTACCACATCCGCGAGGCAGGCTCGACTGCCGTCCAGGAGATCGCCTTCACGCTGGCCAATGGCATTGCCTATGTCGACGCCGCGGTGAAGGCGGGACTGCCGGTGGACGAGTTCGCCCCCCGGCTGAGCTTCTTCTGGAATGCCCATAACAACTTCTTCGAGGAGATCGCCAAGTTCCGGGCTGCTCGGCGCATGTGGGCCCGGATCATGACCGAGAGGTTCGGCGCCAAGGACGAGAAGAGCAAGCTGCTCCGGTTCCATACTCAGACCGGCGGTTCCACTCTCACCGCCCAGCAGCCGGAGAACAACATCGTGCGCGTCACCCTCCAGAGCCTGGCCGCGGTGCTGGGGGGGACCCAGAGCCTGCACGCTAACGGGTTCGACGAAGCGCTCGGCCTGCCGACGGCCAAGGCGGCCACCATCGCCCTGCGCACCCAGCAGATCGTGGCCAACGAGTCTGGCGTGGTGGACACGGTGGATCCCCTCGGTGGCTCGTTTTTCGTCGAGTCGTTGACCGATGCGGTCGAGGTCGACGCTTGGGCCTACCTGGACAAGATCGAGGGCATGGGCGGGGCCGTGTCCGCCATCGAGGCGGGCTACATGCAAGACGAGATCGAGCAGGCTGCCTACGCCTACGCCAAGGAGGTCGACAGCGCCACGAAGGTGATCGTCGGGGTCAACCGCTTCGTCGACAGCACGCACGAGTCGGCCGAGGTGTTCCCGATCGACCCCGCCCTCGAGCGCCACCAGGTGGACCGGATCCAGCGCACCCGGGCCGAGCGCGACCAACCGGCGGTCGACGCGGCGCTGGCCGACGTGGCGGCCGCGGCCAAGGGGTCCGACAATCTCCTGCCCCCCATGAAGGAAGCCCTCCGCCGGCGGGCGACCCTCGGCGAGGTCAGCGACGTGCTGCGCGCCGAGTTCGGCGTGTACCAGCCGAGCCGGTGAGCGACCTTTGGGAGCGAACCAGTGTGTCAGGCCGGTCCGGCGTTCCCCGAACGGTGGGCCGGTGAGCGACCTTTGGGAGCGAACCAGTGTGTCAGGCCGGTCCGGCGTTCCCCGAACGGTGGGCCGGTGAGCGACCTTTGGGAGCGAACCAGTGTGTCGGGCCGGCGCACACCC
>JAFAWZ010000324.1 GCA_019241495.1 Acidimicrobiales bacterium
CCGCTACAGCACCAATACGGTTCCGTGCAGCTCGCCCCAAGCGGCCGTCAAGGTCACAGACGTTCTGCCCACCACACCCGGCAGCCCGAGCTGCCCGGCCGGCACCACCGGGATGGAGCTGGGCTACGCCGGGGTCACCCACCCCCACGTCTTGTGCGTCCAGCCGCTGCACCAGAACGGCTCCTGATGCTAGGGTGAGGGGCCACTTGCGGACGTGGCTCAGCTGGTAGAGCACAACCTTGCCAAGGTTGGGGTCGCGGGTTCGAATCCCGTCGTCCGCTCCAGAGTCTCATCGACCCCTACCGGTCCCGAAGCGCAGCATTTGCTGGTAGATGCCCACGATCTGGCTCCCGTAGATGGGATCGGTGGCCCACACGCCGGTCAGCGAGTCCCACGTGGAGCAGCATCCCTGCTTGGTCTGCCGGCCCGGCACCAGGCTGGCCAGCACCGGCGCGATCGGGTCGGGGGGCGCGCCGCCGGCGAAGATCTCCAGCAGCTGTAGCTGGCCGTCTACTCCCCCCTGAGGAGAGGGGAAATCCCATCCGGTCGCGCAGGTGTCGCAGTGCCCGATGCCCGCGTAGTTGTTGAGCTCGATCGAGTCGGGTGAGCCGAACCCGCCGGTTTCGAGGACGGCCTGGGCGAAGGCGACATCGCCCCGGACCCCTTCCCGGCGGCCGTCCTGTATATACCAGGCGGCCAGCTGCTGGATGGGCGCCGGCGTGAGGTCGACGTATCCCTGAGCGTTGTACCAGCGGGCCAACTGGTTGGCGTCGAGGGCCGGGCCTCCGAGGACGCTGAGCCCGGGCCGCGTGGTCGGGCCGGCGAGCGCTGCCAGCTCGGTTTGGAGCGACGTTTGGGCGGCCGCCAGGCCCTGTTGAGCGGCCGCCGCCCGGTTCTGGTCGGCGGCGAGGACGGCCGAGCCGGCTTGGGCCCGGGAGGCGGCAGCAACCGCTTGGCTGGCCGCATAGTCGGCCGTCTGCTGATCCTGTTCCAGGGTCGCCGTCCGGCCGCTCAAGGTGCGGTTGGCGGCCTCGACCGCGTCTTCGGCGAGCTTGACATTCGTCACGACGACGCGAGCTACGACCTCGATCTGGCCCGTGTCGAGCACGGCTTGCTGGTTAGCTTCCAGTTGCTCGACAGAGGCAGGTTGTGGGTTGGTGATCTGGCCCGTGTAGAGGCCGACGGCGAGGGCCCGGAGCTCGGCCCGGTCGTTGGCCAGCTGGACATTCGCCGCTTCCAGCGCCGTCGTCGCGGCCACCACGTCGCTCTGGTCCGTGCCGAGCCGGGACAGGGCGGCGTCCCTGGTGGCTGTCGCGTTCGCGGCCGTTTCTCGGTCGGCGGCGAGGGCCGCGGTGTCGTCGGCCACAGACCGGGTTGTCTCTGTAACTGCCACTTGGGCCCCGCTGATGGCCGGCTGGTGACGTTGGTTGACCACCGCCGCCTGCAACGCCTGGATAGAAGACACGTCGACGACCGCGGCGGAGGCTCGTCCTGCTCCGGGACCGAGCCCGATGACCCCGCCGGTCAACGCGACAAGCGACAGGATGCAACCTCGTCGGCTGGCCCCTCCCACCCGAACAGGTTGCCCGATCGAGCGGCACCGGTGGGTGACACCCATGGAGAACTGCAACGGGACTTCGGTGGAGGCCCTCTCCCGGCGCTACTGTCGCAGAGCCTCGGCAGCCGCCGGCGCCGTGATCACGATGGAGGAAGCATGGGGCAGCAGGTCCCGTTGGTCGACTACCTGGTTCTCGGCGAGTCGCCTCATCTGGTGGCGAGAGAGTGCGAGGCGTGCGGGGCCGGCTTCTTCGATCGCCGCAACGCGTGTGCGGCCTGCGGTGGCACCTCCTTCGCACCCCGCCCGGTTCCCGCCGAAGGGGAGCTTCGAACCTTCACGATCGTGGCTCACGCCGCGCCCGGCATCCCGGTCCCCTTCGTGGCCGGCGTGGTGGACTGCGGAGGCACGAGTGTGCGGGGCAACGTGATCAACACCTCACCCGATCCCGACCACGTCCGCCTCGGTATGAAAGTCCGCTTGGTGACCTACGTTGTAGGTACCGACGACGACGGCACCGAGGCCATCGGGTTCGGCTTCGAGCCCCTGGAGGGCACTGATGGGAACTAGCTGCCGGGAACCTATGGAAGGGAATTGTCATGGCCGCTGACGAAATATGGATCCTCGGGATCAACATGACGAAATTCGGGAAGCACCCGGACCTGGACACGGTCGACCTGGCCGCTGAGGCGACGATGAGGGCGCTGTCAGACGCCCAGGTGACCATGAAGGACATCGGCGTCCTGGCCGCCGGCAACCTGATGGGCCCCGGCCGGGCACTCGGCCAACAGCTCCAGAAACAGGTCGGCCAGACCGGTATTCCGGTCTACAACGTGGCCAACGCGTGCGCCACGGGAGCCACCGCCCTCCGGACGGCCATCATGGCGGTCAAGGCGGGGGAGTGCGGCATGGGTCTGGCTGTCGGGGTGGAGAAGCTGGCGGGCGCGGGCCTGCTCGGCGGGGGAGGGCAGGCCAAGTCGGACGGCGCCAGGTACGAGCCGAACGGCCGGTACGGGGCCGTGGCCACCATCGACGGGCGGATCGGCACCGACACCATGCCCGGCGTGTTCGCCCAGATTGGCATGGAGTACGGGCACCGCTACGGCGGCACGAGTTTCGAGCTGTTCGCCCGGATCAGTGAGAAGAACCATGCCCATTCGACGTTGAACCCGCTCGCCGCCTACAACAAGCGGATGAGCCTCGAGCAGATCATGGGCGACGTCATGATCGCCTATCCGAACACCCGGCCCATGTGCTCCGCGAACTGCGACGGGGCGGCCGCCGCGGTGGTCGTCTCGGGGGCCAAGCTCCGGACCCTCGCTCCTGATCAGCAGCGCCGAGCGGTCAAAGTATCCGCGTCGGTGCTGACGACCGATCCCTGGGAGGAGGCCTGCCAGGTGCTGCCGAACGTGAACACCCTCACCCGCAATGCCGCTCAACAGGCTTACGAGCAGGCGGGAGTGGGTCCGGAGGATCTGGACTTGGTCGAGCTGCACGACTGCTTCGCGACGGCGGAGCTCGTCCACTACGACAACCTGATGCTCTGCCAACCGGGCGAGGCCGTTCCCTATTTCGAGTCAGGTGCGACCTGGCGGGACGGGAAGACCCCCGTCAATGTCTCTGGCGGGCTGCAGTCCAAGGGTCACCCGATCGCGGCAACGGGCATCGCCAACATCTGGGAGGTCTGCCACCACCTCCGCGGCGAGGCCGGGGACCGCCAGATCGCTGACGCCAAGGTGGGCCTGGCCCACGTCATCGGCCTCGGCTCGGCCTGCGGGGTCCACATCCTGGAGCGGTCCGCGGCCTGAGGCTTCCCGATTCGTAGAATTCGACCCATGGTCGATTCACAACCGCGCCCCCCAAGCCCTGACGACACGGCCGCGTTCCAGCGCTTCTACAGTGCCGGCCCTACCCCGGGGCGGGCCGAGCGCGGCCTGCTGTACCGCCTCTTGATCGGCTGGTGGCGAGACCGCCGGTAGCTACCACACCTGCTGGGAGAACTGGCAGCTGTCCCGGAAATCCGTGCCGGGGTCCTCGAGGCGGTCGTAGCTCGACTGAAGGGCCACCCGGCCCGGGCCCCACAGTCGGAGCCAGAGGTAGCGGTTGCCCCATGATCGCCAGAACTTCATGCCGGCGCGGGGGAACTCCACGTGCATCTGCCATGCCACCGTCGGATCCTTGAAGAGCAGAGCGGGGGGCTTGACGAGGATCGACTCGCCGTCTTGGAGGTCGCGGACGAAGGCGTTGCCGCCCGACTGGATGAGCACCGCGCCGGGTTGGTCGCCGGCCTGGAAACGGTCGACATAGCGGCCGACGGGGTAGTGCCAGGTGACTTCGTCGTCTCTTTGCTGTTCCCGGCGACCCAGGTCGAGGCCGGCCATGTCCATCCCCATCTTCAAAAAGCCGGCACCTCCGGCTTGGCTCGAGGCGCCCGCTTCGCCCCGGGTGCTGAACCAGATGCCGCTCTCGTACCAGTCGTAGACCATCCCTCGGGTGGCGACGACGAGCTGGTGCTCGCGCACGTCTACCGCGGCTCCGGGCATGAGGGGGATGACCACCATCTCGCCCGGGCTGTCGTGCGAGAAGGAGATCGTGCCGGGCCCCTCAGCCTCGAGCATGACCACCGGCAGGCCGGCTCGCATCCGATCCCATGCGCCTCGCAGGGACATGGCCTGCACTTGTACCGCGGGGTCCTGCCACAGCAGGTTGTGGCCCGGGAAGAACACGCCTTCGCCGGCTGCCAGTCGAATGTCCGCCGCGGGCACCAGCTTGCCGACGATCTGGGCTCGCGACTGGCCGAGCTGGACCCGGGTCATCTCGGGGATCGGAGGTAGCTCGATCCAACCCGAGGTGGTTCGCCGGGCCACGTCCACCGGGGCGCCGCAGCTCGGGCAAGTGGAGTTCGCTCCCGACGAGGTGGTGCGACAGTACGGGCAGCTGTAGCTCGTGATCGTGTCGGTCATGATCGTCAGGCCGTCCCGTGGTGCTGGTACATGGACTGGATGCCGACCCGGCCCGGCCCGGTCATCTTCATGAGGGTGAGGCCGGGGCCGCTGAAGATCCCGCTGGCCTGCTGGAGCACGTCGCCCGACAGGATGCCTTGGAGCCCTTCTTTGCGCAGGGCCTTGGCCGCTCGCAGGCCGGCCAGCCCCCGGCTGGCCAAGCCCTTGGCGGCCTGCCCGGCCGACGAGGTTCCTTCGGGCACGAGCTTGTGGGTGACGACCTCGATCCGGACCGACGATTCCTTGTACAGAAAGCCTCCGGGTTCCACTTCGATGGTTTCTCCCTCGCCGAGGGTGCGGTCCATCACGTTGCCGTAGCCGTGCAGCAGGAGCAGTCCCGGCCCGTTCTGGGCCACGAAGCGGTCCAGGTACATGCCGCTACCCACCGCAAGGGTGGCCTTGAGGCCAGGCAGCTTCTCGAAGCTGTAAGTGAGGCTGTTCGTCGCCAAGAGCATGGCGTGCTCGCGAACGTCCATCTCCTGGCCGGGGTCGACAGGCAGCACCACCATCTCGCCGGGTGCATCACGAGAGCAGGAGACCCGTCCCGGGCCATGGGCCACGCTTAGGACGAACGGCAGATCGGCGAGAAGCCTCTTGGCCCCGCCGGGGGCGTCCATCACAGCCATCGCGACCCGGTCCTCTTTCCACAGCATGGCGTGGTGTTCGAAGAAGATCGAGTCCCCGGGCCCGAGGTCCACGTCGGCGACGGGTACGACGGTCCCGTCGATCTGGAAGCTGGACGCACCGAAGCGGACCTCGGTCAGGTCGCGAAGACGGGGGGCGGCTCGCCAGCCCGAGTCGGCCACCACGTCGCGGACGTCGAGGGGGGCGCCGCAGCGCGCGCAAGTGGCGGCGGTGGGGGGACTCTGGGCCCGGCACCACCGGCAAGCCAACCGTTCGTCGGTCATCGTCACCGCAGGAAAGGTAGGCGAATCCGAGGTACAAAGGGGGCGAAGGGTGGTCGATTGTTCAGAAGGGCACTAGCGTCGGCGGTTCGTGCTGGCCCTCCGCCATGATCGAAGAGCGGGTCTCGTCGTCCAGGCCGCCCGGCTGGCGGCCGGCCAGGTCAGCTCCGTCGAGCTGGTCGAGCGGGCCCTGGCGCGGGCCGAGGAGACCCAACCCGCCCTCAACGCGTTCCGGGTCCTCCGGACACGTGCCGCACTGACCGAGGCGGCGGCTGCCGACCGGCGGCTGGAGGCCGGCGAGCGCTTGCCTCTTCTCGGCGTTCCCGTTGCCATCAAGGACGACGCCGACATCGCCGGGGAG